>JAJRTP010000713.1 GCA_024278255.1 Chloroflexota bacterium
TGAAGCCGCCACCCGCCTGCTGGATCGCGTGCAGCTTTGCACCCTGGCCGTCAGCCTGGGCAACCTGGACACCCTCATCGAGCATCCCGCCTCCATGACCCACAGCGGCGTAGACCCGGAAGTACGCCAGCAAATCGGCATCAGCGACGGCCTGATTCGCCTCTCCGTCGGCCTGGAAGCAGCAGAAGATATTGTGGCGGATTTGGCGCAGGCGTTAGGCTAATAGTGGCAAAGTTGCAAAGTGGCAAGTAACCCTGCAACCTTGCCACTTTGCCATCCTGCAACTTAAAAAATCATGAACTACAACTTTGACACAGAGATAGAACGCCGGGGAACCGGCAGTGCGAAATGGGAATTTATTCATGAAGGCGATCTGTTTATCCAGACAGATCGCACGGACAGGAAGTATGGGGATGAGCGGCTGCTGCCGTTGTGGGTGGCGGATATGGATTTTCGCTCCCCTCCGGCAGTGGTGGAGGCGCTGACGGAACGGGCCAAACACGGCATTTACGGGTACACGGCGGCGACTGATTCATACGTTACGGCCGTCACCAACTGGATGCAGCGACGCTATAACTGGCCCGTAGAAAGGGAGTGGATTCTGCAAACACCCGGCGTCGTCCCGGCGATTAACCTGCTCATCCAAACCTTCGTCCAACCCGGCGAGAAGGTGTTGATTCAGCGCCCTGTCTACTACCCCTTTATGAACGCCATCAAAAACAACGGAGCGGAAATTGTTTCCAATTCGCTGGTATACGAAAATGCTTGCACTGAGAGCGGCCGAAGTGGCCGTTACCGGATGGACTTCGCCGATTTAGCGGAAAAAGCAGCCGATCCGGCCGTCAAACTAGCCATCCTGTGCAGCCCGCACAACCCCGTCAGCCGCGTCTGGACAAAAGAAGAATTGACCCAATTCGGCCAAATTTGCCTGGAAAACGACGTGCTGATCATTTCCGACGAAATCCACTGCGACCTCGTCTTCAACGGCGCAGAATTCACCGCCTTCGCCACCCTCTCCGACGAATTTGCCCAAAACAGTGTCATTTGCACCGCCCCCAGCAAAACCTTCAACCTAGCCGGGCTGAAAACGTCCAACATCGTCATTCCCAATCCGGCGTTACGCACCCCGTTTGCTGCCCGTCTGGAAGCGGCCGGCATTCACGGGCTGAACTGCTTTGGGGCGGTGGCTGTCGAAGCTGCCTACAATCACAGCGACGACTGGCTGGCGGCAATGCTGGCCTACGTGGAAGATAATTATCATTTTATGGTCACCTATCTGGCCGAACATCTGCCCCAAGTCACCGTCATCCCCCTGGAAGGCACCTACCTGGCTTGGTGCAATTTCCGCCAGTTGGGATTCTCACCGGCGGAACGCAAGGAACGCATCATGGAAAAGGCGCATGTCTACCTGGACGAGGGCGAAATGTTTGGCCCGGAAGGCGAAGGGTTTGAGCGGATTAACCTAGCCTGCCCACGGCCTATCTTGGCAGAGGCGCTGGAGAGGATTGTTGTGGTGATGAGGGCGTGAAGAATGAGGGGATGAGGGGAAACCCCTCACTCCCTCATCCCCTTACTCCCTCATCAAGACACCTGTCAGACAGCCAATTGCCCCGGCTGCCTTGACCAGTTCGTCAATTTCTACTGTCTGGCAGGTGATGCCCAGACTTTCATAAAATGCCTGGGTGACGGGGGCGTGAGCTGTCA
Source organism: Chloroflexota bacterium (assembly GCA_024278255.1). GTDB lineage: Bacteria > Chloroflexota > Anaerolineae > Promineifilales > Promineifilaceae > JAJRTP01. Next base: position 1,705 of record JAJRTP010000713.1, read on the forward strand.
TCAGGACGCGGCGGGGGGCCAGGGTGACCACGTTCAGGGCGTGGCCCCATTCTGCTTCCGCTGCGTCGGGGATGAAGGCGACTTCGTAGCCCCGTTCCCGCAGCATTTCCACGCCCCGGTGGACCAGGCGGTGCGGCCAGGCCAGGGCCAAATCCCGGTCTACGAGGCGCAGCATTCCCATCAGGTGCATGGTTCCGTAAGGCAAATCCACCTGGATGACCTGGACGCCCATCTGGTTGAGTACGGCCGTCACCTGCACCGCTCCCTCATCATTAGTACGTAAGCCTCGCCCCAAAATAACCGTCTGCTCATCCAACCACATGGCGTCCGCCCCTTCAAACGTGCCATACCCGCTCACGCTGCGCACAATGGGAATGCCCAAATCAGCCAGACGGTGGGCTGCCTGCCGCTCCTCCCCGGCGCGCACGGATGAGGCAGGGCGGGCCAGAACAGCCCCTTCCGGCGTCATAAAGAACAGGTCGGCCATAAACATCTGGTTAGGAGACGGCCGTTCCGCATTCAGATAATATACCGTCACTCCAGCGTCGCGGTATGCCTGGGCGATGGCTTCATGCTGGGCCTGGGCGCGGGTCAAATCCAGCGGTTCCAGCATCAGCGCTGCGTTGGGGTCAGTAGAAGTGGTTAATTCCGGGCCAGGATGATGCAGCAAGACGGCCGTCAACCGCGACCATTCATTGCAGATACCGCCACTGCCCCACACCGATCCCATCTCTTCTGCCAAAGACAATGTACGGGGCTGCCACCCCTCGCCGCCATACGCGGCCTTATTGAAAGAAGTTGTTTTTGTCATGGGGGTATTGTAATTGGTAATTGAGTAATCAGGTAATTAGATGATTTGCTCAGTTACCCGGTTACTTAATTACCAAACCAGAGTACAGCCGGCTTCTGCCGGGCGGCTTCTGCCGGTGTCAGTTCACCGGAGGTTACGGCCGTCACCTGCGCCCAAGTCAACCTGGTTTGGTCTTCGATGGTGACAGGCCGGGCAAAGGGGAAAGCGGCGCGCATGGCATTGCCCAAAGGCAGGGGGAGAAACTTCCAGAAACCAACATCCTCGGCTACAGACGGCCGTGCCGGAATCATACGGGAGGTGGGCGCCTGGTAACTGAGGAATTTAAGCCACTGCCACATGGCATACGGCCGTTCGCTCTGCTGGCTGATAAAAGCGCCCTGCACCCACAACGGCGAAATCCCGTCAAACCGGTCTGAACCAGGGAAAGGAACCACGCCAAGGGGAACCAGAAGGAATTGATACTCATAATTGACCGGTATATCTATCCAGATGGCTGCTTTGCGCCGGGCCGTCTGGAAATTCCACAAGACAAACAACTGGTCACTGGCATTCCAGTTAGACGACACCGCATAAGAACCCGGCCCCAGCAATTCCTCCATGTCGGCTGCTAAATCCGGCATTTGCCCTGGCTGGTTGGCCTGCTGACTGTACCAGTCCAAAGCTGCGGCGACATTTTGCGGTTGTAACGGCCGTTGGCACAAAACCGCAGCCCGTTTGGAACAACTATTTTCCCAGTTATAGGCATAAGAAAAAAGCGCATCCAACCCCGTATCCAAAAAGCCCCACTGCAAATCACTCCCTTCTGGCTGGGCAGCAACAATAGTGGCTACATCCTGTTCCATCTCCGCCCATGTCCAGCGCAGTGATGGTTGGGCCATACCAGACTGCTCGTAAGCCGCTTTGTCGTAATACATAACAGGCATTTGGGCTGCCAGCGGCACCATCCAAAGCCGGTCACGCCATTCGCCTCCCTGCCAGATTTGTTCATAAAAATCGGACTGGTCAAAATCAGGATCACTGTTTGTGTAATCTGTTAAATCAACAATCAGTCCGTCTGCCAACATAGATTTGGTCGGCTGGTAAGCGGCGCCATCAAACTCCAGGGCTAGTTGGGCCAGGTCTTTGGGTGAGGTCGTCAAAGTAACAATTTCAATGGTGATATCCGGATGTTCAGCCATAAATTGAGCGGCTGCCCGCTCGTAATTCAACATTCCTTGTCCGTTCTGTGTCAGTGGCGGCGGGACGGCAAAGCGAATAACAGCTGGGGTCAGGTACGTTTCGATTTGCCCGCGTAATTGTTCCCAAAAGATGCTGGCGGGACGGCCGTCCGCATCCAAAGCCACACGGCGAGGCGAGGGAATATTAAGGCGGTCAGGGACAGCCGTCTGGCTATAATCAGGCGTTAACACCAGCGTCAGCGGCAGTTTGCCCGGCAGGCAGCCGGCAGCACACAATTCAGCGATGGTATCGGCCGTAAACTGATCAATCTCTTTCACCCAGGACTGGTCAATTTCGGCATAGGAAAGCTGGCCCCAATCGGTATCTTCCCGCAAGGTTGGTCCCCAATAGTTGTTGGATGTGGGCACGTGCAGGAGACGGCCGTTCTGCCAGCGGAAAAAAGCAATACGCTGCCATTGTTCCCCGTCTTCCTCCCAGGTAACATTGGCCCACACTTCCTCCCCATGCGCTTCGGCCTTGCTGATTTGCCCATCTGCCCGGTAAATGATTTGATTTCTCGGCTGCAACTGGGCGGAAAACCAGGCCGGGTCGTCTGACTGAACGGAGAAAAACAGGTCGCCATCTCCAGCCCAAAAAGCCTCCTGCTCAAAATCGAGGAGAGGCTGTACCTGCGCCTGCAATTCAGCTTCGCTCTGGCGCAGTTGGTATTGGGTTACACCCCAGCCGCCAATGACGAGGGAGAGGAGGACGGCCGTCAGCAGCCAAAACCCTCCGGTCCAATTGCGCTTCCGGCGCGCGGGGTCTCCGCTATCAGGCGGCATTTCCGTATCTTCTTCATCAATAATGTGCCAATCAAATTGATCGCTCATGGGGTTCCCTGCCATTGCACCGCAAATTGGTGCCATTTTTTCTTGACGATTAAGCTGCTCCCCACTGGATGGTGATTATTTGCAATTGAGTCAACCTGGATGTACAGATTGTCCGAATCGGGTCGCCCGGCTTGATCCCAGGCCAGAATATGAGCGCGCAAACGATGCACGGCCGTGTCCCCGGGCCCAAAACCGCGCACAAACAGAGGGAATGGCGCCGTCCTGTCGTCTTCGTCCTGGGAAAACGGGCTGGCATTCGGCGGCTGCATCAAAAAGGCCATCCCTTCCGACGTATAAACACCAACAGTTGACACCGCTTTCTTTTTATCGGCCACGCTGACCATGCTGTACAAATAGGGAACGGGGCTTGTTTTCGGCACGTCGATATCTTCCAGAAAAATCAGGTCAGGTTCGTGCAGAGCCAGCCATAGCGTCAGGCTGCGCCAAATTTCCCGCCCGGTTATGGACACGGCCGTATCCAGATCAAGCGGTTCAGACATCAACCAGGTATACACCTCATTAGCCCTGATATGCTCCATTGAATAGCCGTTACCCATCCGGAAAAGCTGTATATTTTCTACCGGGTCTAAGGGCATAGTAGATTCAGGTTCGGCATTTGGCCCGCGTAGGCGCATAAAGCCGCGGGGTTGGATGGATGTGCTGTGAAGACGGCCGTTGTCCCGGGCAAACAGGACAGACACTTGCGGGCCGTTTAGAGAAAGAGGTAAGAGGATACGGCCGTCCGGCTTTAACTGCTCTAACCAGTCAGGCGTAATATCCCAGCCGCCCACGGTGAGAATCAGACAATCATACGGGGCATTTTCGGCGAATCCGGCTGCACCGTCGCCACACACCACCTGTACATTCTCTGTCCCGGCAACCTGCAAGTGGCTTCGGGCCGCAGCAACGGTATCAGCATCAAGATCAATCGTGGTGACCCGGCCGTTTTCCCCCACCATCTGCCCCAACAAAGCCGCATTGTAGCCCGTCCCTGCCCCTACTTCCAGCACCTGCTCGCCCGGCTGCACGGCTAACTGCTCCAACATGATAGCCATCATGGTCGGCTGCGAAGAGGAGCTGATGGCACGGCCGTTGTCCCTTTTGGTGACGATGGGGCGATCTGTGTAGACGGCCGTGGGCGGCTCATCCGGCAAAAACAAATGGCGGGGCACAGCCTGAAACGCTGCCGCCACCTCATCCGAAGTGAGCGCCTCTCTTTCAATTAACTCATCTATGAGGGCTTGATGCAGCGCTGCGACGTCAGCCTCTGAATCGGGGTCAGACATACATTCATTATAGAGGAAAACGCCGAAAATTGTAAGGTGCAATAGATACACGGATAATACGGATCGAATGGATTTTCACTGATTTTTACCCATAAGCACCCGCAAAATCAGTTAAATCCGTGTATCCATCAAATCATCACAATGCCGATGCAACCTGGGCCAGTCGTTCCACTGCCCGCTCCAGCTCACTCATCGCCGTGGAGATGGCAAAGCGAACATGCCCTTCACCGCTCTGCCCAAAAGCAATGCCCGGCGTACCGGCAATCTGCGCCTTTTCCAGAAGGGTGTCGGCCAGTTCCAGACTGTTTTTGTTCGTCTGCGTAAAGCGGGGGAAGAGGTAAAACGCGCCTTCGATAGAGCGGCATTCAATCCCTTCGATTTCGTTCAAAGCCGTTACCATGAAGTCGCGGCGGCTTTGGTAGGCGTCCCGCATGATGGTGATGGCCTCCTGAGGGCCGTTGAGAGCAGCCACGGCCGCGTGCATGGTAAACGTGGCCGCACAGGAAACAGTCTGCCCATTCATCTTCGTCGCCAGTTTGATGATTTCCGGCGGGCCGACCAGCCAGCCCAGCCGCCAGCCGGTCATGGCGTAGGATTTGGTCAGGCCGTTCATCGTCAGGGTGCGTTCCGCCATGCCGGGCAGGGAGGCAATGGAGATGTGTTGACGGCCGTCAAACACCAACTTCTCGTAAATCTCATCCGCAATCACATACAAATCGGCTGCCTGCGCCACCTCCGCAATGGCCGCCAACTCCACGCGGGTCAACACCCGCCCCGTCGGGTTGCACGGCGTATTGACCATGATTGCTTTCGTTTGTGGCGTAATTTTGGCTTCCA
>JAJRTP010000714.1 GCA_024278255.1 Chloroflexota bacterium
GATGAAGGCCACATTACGCAGTTTACAGGTGGCCCGCCAGACGCTGGATCGGGCAGTGGAGGTGAAGTTTGACGCCCATGGTTTAGTGCGGCATGAGGGCCGCCTCAAGGCAGACATCCGCATTGTGACGCTGCCGGAGGGGCAGGACCCGGACGACATCATCCGGCAAAGCCCGGAGCAGTGGCCGCAGTTGGTGGCTCAGGCCAAACCGGTGACGTCGTATGTGATTGATGTGCTGACGGCCGATTTGGATATGAATGACGCGAAGGGGAAAACGGCCGTGGCTCAGCAAATCATCCCCCTCATCAAAGACATATCTGAACCAGTGGAACGGGATCATTACTGGCAGCAGTTGGCCCGCGCTCTGCAAATAGAGGAGCGGGCCTTACGCATGGTGCAAATTCCGGAACGGAGACGGCCGTCGCCCATACCACCGCCGCCGCCGCCTGCTAATGGAAAAAGCAAGCCACGTGGGGGGTATACGGCCGTGTCTGGCGCTACGCCTATCATCCCCGAACTGCGTCAGGAAAACTTCCTGCGCCAATGCCTGCGTAACCGGCAGATTCTCCGTCTGGTAGATACCCGGCTGCAAAGCTGCGATGAATCATTGGTAGGGGAAGCAGATTTTGACCGGCCGGAAGACAAGGCACTCATCCGGGAAATCCGGCAGATGTCAGCCAGCTCTGCGGTTGTCACCAATGGGGAATTGTGGGATAGTTTAGATGATGTTCTCCATGAACGGGTGGACGCTTTACTGGCATTGCCCCCATCACCCGAAAATGAGCCGGAGCGATTGGCCGATACCCTGGTTTTGTCTGTGCTGGATTGGCGTCTGGTGCAAGTCAAGAAAGAGATTAATGCCATCAAGCAGCACTACCGGGACGCGCAAGCGGCGAATGACCAGGACGTTTTAGAAACCTACCAGCACACGTTACAAGAATTGTTGTTGGTAGTGTTGCGTTTGAACAGGGCCAGAGAGGCGATGTCTGCTTCTGGCCGCCGGCGCAGTCAAGATGATGAGAGATACGGCCGTAAATAATTGAAGGTGGAAGAAAATGGATCTGGAACCCGAACTTGAGAGTGAAGAAATTGCCAGCATCTTTGATGAAAAATTGCTGGAAGATGTAGACCCTTTAGATATCGAAGAACTCGTTAAAAAAGCCAGACGCTCTCGTGTCATAGATGAAGCGGATGTGCAAACCGTGTTAGCCAAAGCGGATGACGAGCAGGCTGAACGCCTCTATGCCCGTTTGCAAAAACACGACATCCGCATTATTTCAGCCACTGGTGAAGTGCTGGATGATGCCCGCGATAGAGCTAATCTGTTAGATGTAACGCTGGCGCCAGAGGAAGCAGATCCGGCTGCGGCTTACATGACTTCTCCTGAGGATGATCCGGTTCATACTTACCTTAAAGAGATTGGCCTGGTGCCGCTGCTTTCCGCAGATCAGGAGATATGGTTGTCTACTCAGTTGCGCGCTGCTTCGGAATTGGACAGCCTGATGTCTGAGGTTATTGATGGCGAAGGGGTAGACGATGAAGGGGAAGTGGATTTCCGGGCTAATCTGGCCAATTATAATAATCTGTATGAAAGTTACCGGCGTACTCAGGCTGCCAGTGATATTCTCGGTGTAGACCCGCCGGACATGTTGGCCCTGATTCAGGAAGTCCGCGAACTGCGCAAAGGCTGGCAGCGTCAGGAAAAATCTTACATCCGGCAATACTTGAACAAGGGCAGTTGGGGGCAGGATGAGACCTGGGGGGATTTGGCGCGCAGTAGTTTTTCCGTGTTTACGGCCGTTTACATCCTCACCTTAGAATTATCCCGCCGTCTGGCCGAATATTACGAAGAATTTCACGAACTGCCAGAGAAAGACATATTCCAGGAGTGGCTGGAAGAAGAAAAAGGCAGCCTCAAATACAATGAATTTATGATTTACGAACTGGCCGAAGAAGCCAAAGTCAACCTGACCGGGGCCAACTTGCGTCTGGTGGTCAGCGTCGCCAAACGGTACATGGGACGCGGCATCCAACTACTCGATTTGGTACAGGAAGGGAATGTGGGCCTGCTGCGGGCGGTAGAAAAATTCGACCACACCAAAGGGTATAAATTCAGCACCTACGCCACCTGGTGGATTCGGCAGGCGGTCAGCCGGGCTATTGCCGATCAGGCCCGCACCATCCGCATCCCGGTGCATATGTTTGAGACGATCAACAAGATTGTCAAGATGCAGCGCGACCTGGTGCAGCAGTTGGGCCACGAGCCGTCGGACGAGGAACTGGCGCTGGAACTGGACTTCCTGACGCCGGAGGAATCGGCGGCGATCAAGGAAGCTTTGGAGAATGACGAACCGGTTGATCCGGTGTTGAACCGCAAATGGCGCCAGGCAGTGTCCAAAATTCGGGACATCAAGCGCATTTCCATGGACCCGATGTCACTGGAATCGCCGGTAGGCGGCGAGGACTCGACAGAATATGGTGATTTCATCCCCGATGAAGGCGCGTTGGAGCCGGTGGATGAGGCCTCGAAGGAACTGCTGCGCGAGCAGATTCGTAACGTCCTCGGTTTCCTCAGTGATCGGGAGCGGGAAGTATTGGAAATGCGTTTTGGTTTGAATGATGGCAAGGATCATACGCTGGAGGAGGTGGGCCAGAGTTTTGGCGTTACCAGGGAGCGCATCCGCCAGATTGAGGCGAAAGCGCTGCGTAAACTGCGCCATCCCAGCCGCAGTAAGGCGCTGCGGGATTATTTGGGGTAGCAGGATTTTGGAGGATTTTATGAAATCTTTGACGTTTACGGCCGTTATTCATCGAGAAGATGATTTGTACGTGGCTGAATGTCCCGAAGTAGGCGTTGTCAGCCAAGGGACGACTATTGAAGAAGCCGTTGCCAACTTGCAGGAAGCCACCGAATTATATTTGGAAGAGTTCCCTCTGAAAGAAACGCCCCGATCCTTGTTAACGACTTTTGAGGTACCCGCGTATGCCTAAATTAAAGCGTGTTTCTGGCCGGGAAGCCGTCCGCGCTTTAGAAAAGTTAGGCTTTTATCAGGTGAGGCAGCGGGGAAGTCACGTTACACTTAAAAAGGAAACAAAAGAAGGTCCTGTTGGCTGTGTTGTGCCATTACATAAGGAATTGGCTGTTGGAACGTTGCGGGGGATTCTGCGCCAGGCACAAGTAACGCCAGAAGAATTTATGTCGCAATTGTAATAATGTAAGCTTCTACCCCATTCAATTTTAAATAATTTCCCAGGCAATTTTAGCGCTACGAAGAGAATCTGAGGGTGGATTACGGCCGTTGCTTTTGTTGCCGCACCATATTGCTTGTGATAGAATGCACATACTTGATTAAAGGCAGTTAAGTGTCCAAATGGTACACTTTTAATCATCATTTGTTGATTGTTCACATTAACAAACCTGTGTAAGTACAACCACCAAATCCTCGGAAAAACCAGATTATGGAAAATCAAATATTGATTGATTACCTGCCCATAGCTGTGTTGTTTGGGATAGCTCTCTTTTTTGCCCTCTTGATACCGGCATTATCCCTCAGCTTGGGGCCAAAACCCAAACCTATAGATGAAGCGCCGATTCACAAATATATGCCCTACGAATCCGGCATTGTCGCCATTGGCGAAGCCCAACGCCGCCTGCCGGTCAAATTTTACCGCATTGCCGTTTTATTCATCTTGTTCGACGTGGATATTATCCTGCTGGTGCCCTGGGCCATTTCTTTCCGCCAGCTAGGCATGTTTGGTCTGGCTGTCATGGGGTTATTCATGTTTCTTTTCCTGCTTGGCGATCTGTGGGTTTGGAAAAAGGGGTTACTGGAATGGGAATAGAACAAAAATTAGGTAACATGGGTGTTGTCACCCATCGTTTGGAGGATGTCGTCAATTGGGGACGTACCGGCGCTATGTGGCCCATTTTGTTTGGCTTGGCTTGCTGC
>JAJRTP010000715.1 GCA_024278255.1 Chloroflexota bacterium
ACAACCAATTCCCCACTGGCTACTACCAGGCCGGCTGGGACCGGTATTTTATTTGGCTGGCGGGGTTATTACTGCTTTGGGCAGCGTGGGAAGCTGTACGGAAACGGCCGTGGGCCATGCTGCCACTGGCATTGGCCGCCTGGACGCTGCTCCTCCTCCTGATGCTGTCCGGGGATTATCTGGGGCTGCCCAGTACGTCACTGGTCAATCTGAACAGCCTGTACATCACTCTGTTCGTCCCTCTGGCCATCTTCCTGGGCGTAACGTTGGATCAATTGTGGCGCTGGCTGGGGCGGCAGAAACGGCCGTTTCAAGCAATCGGCTGGTTTGCAGCGGGAGCGGCAGTCACAATCCTGCTCATCTTCGGTATCCGGCAGCAAATCAGCATCCTCAACCCCAACACCATTCTAGCCCGTCCGCCCGATTTGGCTGGGCTGGCATGGCTGGATGCGAACCTGCCGCCGGATGCGCTGGTCGCCGTCAATAGCTGGCTGTGGCTGGGCAACACCTACGCCGGGGCCGATGGCGGCGCCTGGATTGTGCCCCTCACCCGCCGCCAAGCCACCACGCCCCCCGCCGATTACACTTACAACCGGCAGATGGCGGCGCAAGTCAGCCAGTTTAACAAAGAGGCGGAGGCACTTACGGACTGGAGCGATCCGGCTACGGCCGTATGGCTGCACGAGCAAGGGGTCACTCACATCTTCATCGGGGCTAAAGGCGGTTTTCTGGACCCAGCAGCCCTTTCCCGCAACCCCAACCTGAGAATGCTTTACGCCCGGGACGGCGTATTTATCTTTGAGATCGTGATACGTGATGCGTGATGCGCGCCGACAGCCCCCATCCCCTCACCCCCTCACTCCCCCTTAAATGGCCCCACCACGTCATCTGTAATCCAGCCGCCGTAAAAATTACCGGTCTGGGCGCGGGTACGTTCGCCGTTGACATAACATTCCAGTTCTTGCGGGTAAAAGGCGAAATAATGCTGGATAGCTTCGTAACCAGGCTTAGGGAGGCGGTAGGTCCAAACGGCCGTATGCACCTGAGCCTCTTCCACCCATACACTGTAATAGTTGGCCTCCCCCATCCATTCCGTCGTCGTACCAAAACGGGGAATCAGATACTCCAAAAGCACATCGTCCGGCGGTATGTACCAGGTGGGGGGATGGCCGGTTTCCAACAGGCGAATGGCACGGCGAGTGTCGGCAATGGTCGCGCCGTTTAGCTTGACCTGTATGTGCTTGTCTGTTTCTTCGATTTGCGGCGGGGTGGGATAATCCCAAACGGATTCCTGCCCCGGCCCCGGTTCGATCCGTTCTACTTCAGTCATTCCGTCGTCTCCTCCGGCGTGTTAGCGTGCCATACGGTAGAAATAATGTCCACAAAAGATTGTTCCAGAGGGGTGAGGCTGCGGCCGGGACGAGTGGCCACGATGGCGTCCCAATCGAATTGAAATTCAGGCACATTGAGGATGGTTAGACCGGATACGGCCGTAGCCAGCCGCCGCGGCAAAAAGGTAACGGTATTGGGCTGATGGGCCATCGGCAAAGCGGCCGCCAGCGGTACACGCACCGTCGGCCCCCGCGCCCCGCTCATCTGGCGCAGGCTGGCAATATAAGCGTCAAAAGCGGCGCCCCAGTGGACGATGAGGGGTTGGTACTGCCATAGTTGGGGGATGGATACGGCCGTAGCCCCCGCCAACTCATGTGCTTCCGCCACCGCCACCACCATCTCATCATGCAAACGCAGCAGCGTTTGCGCCTGCGCCAGAAAACGGGGAAACGCTGCCGCCAGCGCCAGATTCACCAGTCCATCCAGCAGTTGGCTGATGGCAAAATCAGAATGCCCGTTCTCGATATACAACTCTGCCTGGGGATGGGCCTGTCCGAAACGGTTCACCACCTGCGGCAGCAAATACGTTCCCAAGGAAAACGGGCAGGCCACCTTTACCCGCCCTGCTTCCCCCAGCCGCGCCGAACGCACCGCCTCCTCCCCCGCCGCCAGAATATTCGTCCCCCGCTCCGCATAATCCAGAAAAATACGGCCGATAGGCGTCAACTGCACCGGCCGTTTGTCCCGCATAAACAATGCCGCTTCCAGACTGTGTTCCAACTGCTGGATGCGGGCGCTTAACGAGGGCTGCGTCAGGTTCAGATGGGCGGCAGCGGCCGTAAAGCTACCTTCCCGCACCACCGCCAAAAATGCTTCAATCTGTCCGATTTCCATGTGTTAAATCCATGCCATATTGTAGGAAGTAGTATAACATTATTATCATTGGACACGAATACCTTACAGGAGGCGATTATGGCTGAGGTCACCCATCCCGCAGAAAAGAAACGATTTGATTACAAAAAGACCTTTATTGTGGGCTTTGGTTTTTTGGGGATTAGTATCATCTGGCCTATCTTTAACCAGTACATTCCCATCATTTTACAGGCGGGCAATCCGGCTTTTGAGACCAGTCAGGAGATTCGCGGCTTTGGGTTGGGGCCGGCGCTGGCCCTGTTCATTATGACCTGGGACAATATACTGAATGTGTTTGTCCAGCCTTGGGTGGGGAACAAGAGCGATCATACGTGGACAAAATTCGGCCGGCGCAAACCGTGGATTTTGCTGGGCGTACCGATTGCCGTGGTGGGCTTTACGCTGATACCTTTTGCCCAAACGGCCGTAGCCATCGCCGCCTTCATCCTCATCACCAACATCGGCATGGCCTTGTTCCGTTCCCCCACCGTCTCCTGGCTGGGGGATTTGTACGTGCCGGATGAGCGCAGCAAGGCCAATGGGATTATCAATTTGATGGGCGGTGTGGGTAGTTTGCTGGCCTTTTTTGGCGGAGGCTGGCTGTTCAACCATTTCAGCGCCATCAACCCGGAGTTTGGGCGCGTAGCCCCTTTCATCGGCGGAGCCATTTTGCTGGTAGCGGTGATGATTGTGCCCCTCATCGGCGTCAAGGAACCCAAAGAAATCAGCCTGCCGGAAGATGACGATGGCGTGTGGGCTAATTTCAAGGCGATTGCCACGGACAAAGACCGGCGGGAGTTGTACGTGCTGGTGGGGATTTTGCTCTGGTTTATGGGTTTTAATGCCCTGGAAGCGGGTCTCTCCTCTTTTGCCGTGTTCACGTTGGGCATGTCGCCGGGCACGGCTTCTATTTTCTCCGGGATTATTGCTGTCAGCTTCATTGTGTTTGCCCTGCCGGCCGGATTGTGGGGGACGAAGTACGGCCGTCAGCGCATCATCCAAATCGGGCTGACCGGGCTGGTACTCCTCTTTGCCGTTGCCTATTTCCTCATCCGGGATCAGATTACCTTTGCCGTCATTCTGGTGTTGGCCGGGCTGTTTTGGGCCTGCGTCAACGTCAACAGCCTGCCCCTGGTCTACGATCACGGCGACGAGCGCAAAATCGGGGCGTATACCGGCATGTATTATTTCTTCTCCCAGTCGGCGGCCGTTTTGGGGCCAACGCTGGGCGGTTTTGCCGTCTCCCAACTGGGAAACGAATACCGCTGGCTGTTTCTCTTCAGCGCTTTCTTCATGGCCCTCGCCTGGATGGCTATTCGGCAGGTGAAAAGAGTGGGTGAGGAGATGAGACTGAGGTGGTGAGGGAAGCGCGTATTATAGAAAATATCTATAGTGCATATAGCTATTATTGCTTTGAGCGTATAATCGCTTTGTGGTAATCTGTCTCTCGTTATTAATCCCCTGATGGTGTTTGGAGACAGTACAGATGACGCAAAGAATTCTTTATGTGGAAGATAACCCCAATAATATGTTGCTGGTGCAGCGCATTGTGGAAGCGGATGGCTGCACTTTGCTGCCAGCGAAAGATGGCGAATCGGGCTGGGAAACGGCCGTAACCGAACGCCCCGACCTTATCCTCATGGATTTGCACCTGCCCGGCAGCATGACCGGCTTTGACCTCACCCGCAAGATCAAGCAAAACGCCAACCTGCGCCACATTCCCATCATTGCCCTAACCGCTTTTGGCAACGCCGAAGCGGAACAGGGTTGTCTGGATGCTGGCTGCGACGCCTTCCTGACCAAACCGGCCGACATTCGCCAGATTCGGGCCATCCTGCGCCAATACCTGCCCCAGCCTGTCGCCATGACAAAACGGGATACGGCAGTAACCTACGCCTACATTTAGTCATCGGTCATCGGTAATCAGTAAACCGATTACCGACCACCGATTACCGACCACCATGAGCTACTTAACCCACCTCGAATGCTCCTTAACGGGGCAAATTTACGATGCCGATCAACTGATTCGCCTGAGCGATGCCGGGCAGCCTTTGCTGGCCCGCTATGACCTGGACAAAGCGCGGGCGGAACTGGATCGGGACGAAATCATGCGCCGCCCCGCCTCCATGTGGCGCTTCCAAGAAATGCTGCCTGTGCGCGACCCGCAGTACATCACCACCTTGGGCGAAGGGGGCAAGCCGGTGTTGAAACTGAACCAGTTGGGGCAAAAGCTGGGGCTCAACCAGCTTTACCTCAAGGACGAAGGGCAAAATCCGACGGGCAGCTTTAAGGCGCTGGGGCTGGCGGCGGCCGTCAGCCGGGCGCGGGAATTGGGCGTAACCGAGTTTGTCATCCCCACGGCCGGGAATGCCGGCAGTGCCCTGGCTGCCTACGCTGCGCGCAGCAACACCGTGGCCCACGTCTACATGCCTCAGGACGCTCCCCTGATCAATCTGACCGAAGTGCAGATGACCGGCGCAGATTTGCAGCTTGTCAACGGCCTGATTAACGACGCCGGACGCCAGGCAGCCGCAGATGCGGCCGAGGGCGGCTGGTTTGACGTCTCCACCTTGAAAGAGCCGTACCGGATAGAAGGCAAGAAAATTATGGGGTATGAACTGGCGGCTGCTTTTGCCTGGGAACTGCCGGACGTGATTATTTACCCCACCGGCGGCGGCACAGGGCTGATTGGCATGTGGAAAGCATTTGACGAGATGGAAAGCCTGGGCTGGATTGGCAGCAAACGGCCGCGTATGGTCGCCGTGCAATCAGATGGCTGCGCCCCCGTGGTAAAAGCATTCCACGATGGTGCAGAAGCAACGGAAGCGTGGGAAAATGCGGCCACGCTGGCCGGGGGTTTACGGGTGCCGGTAGCCATTGGCGGCCGTTTGATGTTGACGGCGTTACGGGACAGTGATGGTACGGCCGTAGCCGTCTCCGACAACCGCATTTTAGCCGCCCAACAGCTATTGGCCCGGCAGGAAGGTATTTTTGTCTCCCTGGAAGCGGCGGCTACGATTGCGGCCGTAGAAGAGCTGGCGGCCCAAAACTGGATTCAACCGGACGAAAAAACACTGGTTTTCAATACGGGCAGCGGCTTGAAATATCGGCTGCTTCTTACGTAAAAGCGGCAAGTTGCAAGGTGCAAGTTGCAGGTAATGTTTTGTGGAAGCCACCTGCCCCTTGCCGCTCTAAAAATTGACCCCACAAATTGAACCCGTTACAATCCACCTCCGTTAGAGAGGTGGATTTATTTATGGGACAAATCGAGAGCTTCGCCATTGTACCCACATACAATGAAGCTGATAACATTGATGAACTCATCAGCCAACTCCTGGCCTTGCCGGTGAACCTGGGTGTGATTGTCGTCGATGACAATTCCCCGGACGGCACAGGCGCTTTAGCCGACGCCTGGACAGAGAAATTTCCAGAGCGGGTCTACGTCGTACACCGGCCGGGGAAACTGGGGTTGGGGACGGCATATATTGCCGGTTTCAAGCAAGCCTTGGGACTGGATGCCCAGCGTATCCTGACGATGGATGCCGATTTCTCCCATAACCCGCGTTACATCCCGGATATGTTAGCCCTGAGCCGGCAAAAACATATGGTGATTGGCTCACGGTATGTGCCCGGCGGTGGTACTGTCAATTGTTCACAAAAACGTATTGTTTTGAGTAAAGGGGCCAATACCGTAGCGCGCACATTGCTGGGCTTAAAAGCCAAAGATGCGACAGCCGGTTTTCGCTTGTACCGCCGGGAAGTGTTGGAATCTATTCCTCTGGACGAGATTTTTTCCAGCGGCTATTCCTTTCTCGTTGAGATGCTGTTTATGGTGCAGCGGCGCGGCTGGCAGATTGGCGAAGTGCCTATTATTTTTGAAGATCGCCGGGCTGGCACCACAAAAATTTCCCGGAATGAAGTGATCAAGGCGCAATATACGCTGCTCCGCTTGGCGGGGCGACGGCTTATGCGTAAAGAACCGCGCCAACCACAGCGGGCTGTTTCCCCATCATGATTCACGTCAATTGTAATTTGTGCGGCCGGGATGATTTTACGGTGCGTTTTCCGGCCACGATGGCCACAGAAGCCATCCAGGTAGATGCTTTTTCCTGCACCAGCCCGGGGTATGGGAATCACGCGCAAATTGTGCAGTGCAATCATTGCGGCTATGTGTATGCCAATCCCCGCTGGACGACGGAGGAGATTTTGGCGGCGTATGCGGCCGTTGAAGACGAGACGTATGTGGAAGAACGGGAAGGGCGGGAACTGACCTTCCAGAAGCATCTGGCAGAAATGGAGAAATATACGGGGCCGGGTAACGGCCGTGCCCTGCTGGACGTAGGCGCGTACATTGGCGTGTTCGTAGACATAGCGCGGCAGGCCGGCTGGGACGCCTGCGGTGTGGAACCCTCCGACTGGGCGGCGAGTGAAGCGCAAAAGCAGGGACTGCCCGTCATCCACGGCACACAGGATACACCGGAATTGACTGGACGGCCGTTTGACGTGATTACCATGTGGGACGTGATCGAGCATGTACCCGATCCCTCCTCTGAGATGGCTAAAGCGTATCAACTACTCAAGCCGGGCGGCTGGCTGGTGCTGCATACGATGGATATTGACAGCCGCATGGCCCGGCTGATGGGCGGACGCTGGCCCTGGCTGATGGACATGCACATCCATTATTTCAGCCAGCGAACGATGGCGAAAATGCTGCAAAAAAACGGCTTTGACGTCATCTGGTCTGGCCCGCAAGGGCGGTATTTGCGGCTGAATTATCTGGTTTCCCGCGTGGAGGCTATGAACCGGTACCTCGGTCATCTAACAAAAGCTGTTGTAAACGGGTTACACTTGGGGCGTGTAGCTGTACCCGTCAACTTTCGTGATTTGTTTACAGTTTACGCGCAACGGCCGTTTGGTAATTGACAAGGTGACAAGGTGAATGGGTGACAAGGTGACGGAACTACCCGACTACCCGACTACAAGACTACTCGACTAATTATGAGCATCCGACGATTATTTGAAGCGCTGTTTTTAGTGGCGTTGTTTGCTATGGCCGTGGTGGAAACCCTGGACCCGGATATGTGGTGGCATCTGCGGACAGGGGAATATATCTTGGCGAACGGGCTGCCGCGTCAGGATGTGTTTTCTTTTACGGTACCGGATTACGCCTGGATTACGCATGAATGGCTGTCGCAAGTGTTTATGTGGCTGGTGTATCAGGCCGGCAGCCTGCCAGGCTTGATAGTGGTTTTTGCTTTGCTGATTGCTTTGACGTATTGGCTGGTGTATTTGGCATCAGAGGGACGGCCGTATGTGGCGGCGTTTGTCGTACTGTTGGCAGCGATTGCGGCGGCTATTGTGTGGGGCGCGCGGCCGCAAATTTTTAATATGTTGTTTACGGCCGTTTTCGTCTTCATCATCGAGCGGGTACGGCAAGGGAAGTTGAGCCACTGGTTTTTGTGGTTGATGCCAGTCATTATGGTGGTGTGGGCCAATGCCCACAGCGGTTATTTGCTGGGTGTGGTGGTGCTGGGCACATACACTGTAGGGGAGGCGCTGCAACGGGGTTTTCAGTTTTCAGTTTTCAGTTTTCAGTTTTCAGCGGGCGGGGCGCGGGAAACGGATAATACGCTGGCCTGGCCGCAAATCAAGGAAATGGCCGCAGTAACCGCCCTGTCCTTCCTGGTTGCCGTGTTGAATCCCAGCGGGCCAACTTTGTGGATTTACCCTTTTCAGACGCTGGGCAGCCCCTCCATGCAGCAATATATTCAGGAATGGCAGTCGCCTAATTTCCACGCCACCCTGTTCTGGCCGTTTGCCATTATGGTTCTGTTGGGGACTTTAACGCTGATATTTAGTCCGAAACGGCCGTCTTTCACCGATCTACTGCTTTATTTTGGCACAGCTGCGGCCGGGTTTCTCTCGGCCCGGCACATCCCGTTGTTTACGATTATTGCCGCGCCTATTATTGCCCGCCAGCTTA
>JAJRTP010000716.1 GCA_024278255.1 Chloroflexota bacterium
GGCGTTTACCGGCTGCCAGGTGACGTTGACTATTGACGAACGGCCGTTACCTGCCTCTTTGTCAGTGAAGATTGCCCTGTACCGCATTTGCCAGGAGGCGCTTTCCAATGCTTACCGGCACGGCCGTACCCAACAACAATGGGTGCGCCTGACCAAAGAAAACAACCAAATCATCCTCGAAGTGGAAGACAAAGGGCAAGGCTTCCAGCCGCCCCCACTGGCCGGCGACGACGCCACCGAGCGGGAAGAACACATCGGCCTGCGCGGGATGCGGGACCGCGTCGGCCTGATTGGCGGCCAATTCCATCTGGGCAGCGCGCCGGGACAAGGGACGCGCGTCATTGTGAGGGTTCCTATAGATGAGTGAGCCGATTCGCGTTATTTTAGCCGACGATCACGCCCTGGTGCTGGAAGGATTGCGCAGTTTGCTGGCGGCCGAGCCGGACATCCACATCATTGCCACTGCCACCGACGGCGACCGCCTGCTGGACGCCGTGCGCCGCTTCCAGCCAGACGTGGTGCTGGCTGATATTCAGATGCCCTACCTCAATGGTCTGGAAAGCCTGCCGGAAATCCGCCGCCTCAGCCCCGCCAGCCGCGTCCTCTTTCTCACCGCCTATTCCGACGACGAAACCATCCAGGCCGTCCTGTCCGCCCGCGCCGACGGTCTGCTGCTGAAAACTGACCCGCCGGAACAAACCGCGCCCGCCATTCGCCAGGTGATGGCCGGGCAACTGGTTTTCCCTGCCGCTGCCCGCCGCTGGTTGTTCGTTCCCCGCCCCACGCTGCCGGAAATTGCGCTCTCTGCCAGAGAGTTGGAAGTGCTGGCGGTGGTAGCTCAGGGGCTGACCAACGCCCAGGCGGCGCAAAAGCTGCACGTCAGCGCAAACACCGTCAAATTCCATCTGCAAAACATCTACCAGCGACTCGGTGTCAACAATCGCACCGAAGCCAGCCGCTGGTATCTGCAAAACTACCCGAACGGGTAGGCATTTCCCATCCCCCAACTGACGTAAAACTGTCCTTCTGGTTGTACCCGGCCAACTCCCTTTCCGGTACACTGTTTGTGATGAATTGCACAATTGAATCGGCGTGCGGTTTGGTTTATTGATCAGGCTGCCCTGTATCAGGAGAATTGCGTATGACACAGCATAATGGAAACAACGACGCTCCGGCGGAAGCCATGTTTGACGCGGGGGTGAAAGAGTACAGTAAAACACATCATTACTATGACATTGGCTATGAACCCGGCCCGGAGCAGGTCTTGGCCGCGTTCCGCATTACGCCGCAGGAGGGTGTGCCCTGGGAAGAGGCAGCCGCGTCGGTGGCGGCGGAATCGTCTTTTGCCACCTGGACGACGGTCTGGTCTGACAATCTGGTTGACCCAGCCCGCTACTGCGCCCGCACCTATGAGATTAAGTCTGTGCCTGGCCGGGATGATCAGTTTATTGCGTATCTGGCTTATCCCCTCGACTTGTTTGAGGAAAGTTCCATGCCCAATCTGATGTCGTCTATTGTAGGGAACGTGTTTGGTTTTAAGCCGCTACGTGCCCTGCGTCTGGAGGATATTTACATCCCCCCGGCATATCTGAAGACGTTTCAGGGGCCGCCGCACGGTATGTATGTGGAGCGGGACCGGATGAATAAGTACGGCCGTCCCCTCCTGGGGGCCACGATGAAGCCAAAATTGGGATTGTCCGCCAAGAATTACGGCCGTCTCGTCTACGAAGCGTTGCGCGGCGGGTTGGATTTCACCAAAGACGACGAAAACATCACTTCCCAGCCGTTCATGCGCTGGCGGGATCGCTTTGAGTTCGTCATGGAAGCAGTCAACAAGGCCGAAGCGGAGACGGGCGAGCGCAAAGGGCATTACCTCAACGTCACGGCGCACTCCATGGAAGAGATGTACCGCCGTGCCGAATTTGCCAAAGAACTCGGCTCCCGCATCATCATGGTGGATTACCTGGTGGTGGGCTTTACGGCGTTCTATTCCCTGTCCCAATGGTGCCGGGACAACAGTATGCTGCTGCACGCGCACCGGGCCATGCACTCTGTCATTGACCGCCACCCGGATCATGGCATTCATTGGCGCGTTTTGGCCAAATGGGCGCGCATTATTGGTGTGGATCACATCCATAACGGCACGGTGGTGGGCAAACTGGAAGGCGACCGCGCTTCCACTATGGGCATCAACGAAATGCTGCGGGCTGATTATCTGAAGAAGGAAGATGCACCCGGTTTCCATTTTGACCAGCCGTTCCTCTCCATGCCGCCGGTATTCCCGGTGGCGTCGGGCGGCATTCATGTCTGGCACATGCCCGATCTGGTAGATATTTTTGGTGATGACGTGATTTTACAGTTTGGCGGCGGCACGGTGGGGCATCCCTGGGGCAGCCAAGCGGGGGCAAGGGCTAACCGCGTAGCTTTGGAAGCGGTCATTCTGGCGCGCAACGAAGGACGTAACATTGTGGCCGAAGGGCCGGCCATCCTGAAAGAAGCGGCCCGCCATTCCCCGGAACTGGACGTGGCGCTGGAAACCTGGAAAGGTATTACTTTTGAGTATGAAGCGGTGGACAAGGTATCGCTGTAGCCTGATTTTGTAAATCGGGCGGAGGGCGATTTACAAAATCGCCCTACATAGGCGGAAAGGCGTAAGGCGATTTACTAAATCGCCCAACAATTTGCAGGAGTTTATCATATGAAAACAGAAACTTTTTCTTATCTCCCAACCCTGACGCGGGAACAGATTGAGCGGCAGGTGGCTTATATGTTGGATAATGACTGGATGCCGGCGATTGAGTATCAGGAGCGCGTTGACCCGGCGACAACTTACCGGTACTGGTGGCGGCTGCCCATGTTTCGCGGCTCTACGGTGGCGGATGTGCTGGACGCGGTGGCGGCTTGCCGCGCCGAACATCCCGACGCCATCATCTGGATCAGCTGCTTTGACCGGGAGCATCAGACGCAGGCGCTCAGTTTTGCGGTGTGATCGGTGAACGGTGAACGGTAATCGGTGAACGGTTTGCCGAATACCGAATACCGAAAAAGAGGCAACCATGCGACGACCAATTATTTTAGGCATTGTAGGTGACAGCGCGGCGGGGAAGACGACGATCAGCAAGGGGTTTGCCAATATCCTGGGCAATGATCAGGTGACGCGCGTCTGCACGGATGATTATCATAAGTATGACCGGCGGGAACGGGCGGCGCGGCAGATTTCCGCTTTGCATCACGATTGTAATTATCTGGACATTATGCAGCTTCATCTGGAGCGGCTGCATTACGGCCAGCCGATTCTGAAGCCGGTGTATGAGCATTCGGATGGCACGTTGGTACGGCCGGAATATGTACGGCCGCAGCAGTTTGTCATTGTGGAAGGGCTGCTGGGGTTTTCGACGGAGGTGATGCGCCAGTTTTATGACGTGAAGGTATATCTGGCGCCGGATGAGGCGCTGCGGGCGTTGTGGAAAGTGAAGCGGGATACGACGCGGCGGGGGTATACGGCGGAGCAGGTAAGGGAAGCGCTGCGCCGCCGGGAGCCGGTTTCGGAACAGTTTATCCGGCCGCAGCGGAAGTATGCGGACATTGTGGTGAATTTTAATCCGCCGCCGGGCATGTCTATTGAAGAGGCGGGGCCGTATTTGAATGTACGTTTGATTTTACGGCCGACAATTCCCCATCCCGATTTGAGTTATTTGCTGGAAGGGAATAATAATGGCAGCGGCATCCGGCTGGAGTTGGGGCGGGATCATGGGCTGCCGGTGGATATTCTGGAGATTGACGGCCGTGTCTCCGGCGATCAGGCGCGGCGGCTGGCAGACGCTATCTGGCAGCACATGCCGGAACTGCGCCCGGAAGATGAGGCCCAGTTTGGCAATTACCATGACGGCGTGCGGGCGCACCACAGCCACCCGCTGGCTTTGACGCAGTTGTTGATTACTTATCACGTGCTGCGGAAGTATAATGATTTGACGCGAATGCCCTTTGCCCCGCCGGTAGCCGCCATGAGCCGGCAGGCGACGCATACGGCCGTCGTCAGCGGGCAGTGATGCGTAATTCGTGATGCGTGATATAGTTCCAATCGTCAATCGTAAATCGAGAGGTGGTGCAATGATTTTATCCCCCAGCATATTGTCGGCCGACTTTGCCCGGCTGGAAGAACAGGTAGCCGAGGCGGTGGCGGCGGGCGCGGAATATATTCATATTGATGTGATGGATGGGCATTTTGTGCCGAATATTACGATTGGGCCTTTGATTGTGGGGGCGTTACGGCCGTTAGCCGACAAAACCGGCGCACTCCTGGACGTGCATCTGATGATCGAAAACCCGGATCGCTACGTCGCCGACTTTGCCCGCGCCGGGGCCGACATCATCACCGTTCACGTGGAAGCGTCTACCCATCTGCACCGCACCGTCCAGGCCATCCGGGAATTGGGCGTGAAGCCCGGCGTGACCCTCAATCCGGCAACGCCGCTGGTGCTGCTGGAGGAAATTTTGCCGGACGTGGATTTGGTTCTGATCATGTCCGTCAATCCCGGCTTTGGCGGCCAATCTTACATTCCGGGCAGCACAGACAAGATTCGCCGTTTGCGCCGGATGCTGGATGAGATTGGCTCTACGGCCGATTTGGAAGTGGACGGCGGCGTAAAACCCACCAATGTGGCCGAAGTGGTGGGGGCGGGGGCCAACGTCATTGTAGCCGGCAGCGCCATTTTTGGCGGCGAACAATCTATCGCGGAAAATATGGCTGCCTTCCGTCAGGCGCTTTCGTTTAACTGAGTGAAACAGGTAGCATTTGAAAGTTACTGCTTGAGATTGGTTCAATCTGCCGGATTGAACCAATCTTGTGATCAGAAATGCCAGTCCAACCCCTCTGAAAATATGCTATAATGCGAATAGAGTCTTGATTGGTCGACAACATAATCCTCGCTGCTCCTCATCGTATTGGTATAACTGGAGGTGTGTCATGATTGTTGAAGGACTTGTCATTCCCATAGCCCTCTACGCTGGAAAGAAAATCATAGATGTGATCGCTGAAGGAGTGAGTAAAGGCCATGCCCCGATTGTGGATCAGGCGGGTAATGTGGGGTATATCACGCCGCAAAACGGCCGTATGGTAGTAGATCAAACGTTTACGGCTTCGCCCTATGTGGAAAGTGAAACGGTTTTTGGCAACCTGTATATTCCAGACACGGTTTCCCCTTTGCTGCTGGGTGATGAACTGGCTTTGGTCGTTGTGGTGGAAGAGCAAACCGAGCAGGTCTGGGTATTTCCCACTTTTGTGGAAACCGGGTACGAAATTACCTTGCCGCATGGTTTCTATTCATTCTTCGTTTTGCTGTTGGACAGTGATGTAGAGGATTTGATGGATGCAGAGATTCTGGCAATTGGGTTTCCCAGTGATTTTGATCTGTCGGATATTGATGAGCTGACTTTGGAAGATCAGGATGATGTGTGGGATTTGCTGATTTTTGAGCCACTGCCGGTAAGTTATGGCGGGCCATATTTCCTGGATTTCTTGCTGCTGGATACGCTGGAGAATCCGGATTTCCCCAATTTCTTGTGGGAGTTGTTTTTGTAGGGGAGTGGTGACGGCCGTTTTTGGTAGTGTCACGAATTTTTCGCCACTTTGGGAGATTACAACAGATTGGGAAATAAACAGATGCGTTTACCAGAGAAAATCTGTTGCATTTCTAAATCTGTTGTAATCATGGCGAAAAATTAAAGACACTATCCCGTTTTTTGCTTAGGGTTAGAAACGGCCGTATCTCATATATTTTTAGCAAAAGCAACGCTGGTCAGAACACGAAGCGGCCCTTGCTGCCGCAGGATTTGCATGTCAGTTTCATTACGGGCCAACAGCGAACCGGCAAACCCCAGGGCATTGACCGGGATGCCCTGGTAATTTTCGCGGGTTCGGGGGACAATCATCATATATCTTCGTGTAGCCAGTAAGTTGTAAGCTGTGCGGCAAATACCATTCATGGCTTCACCATCCCGCAGCAGGTGTAGGTGGTGCATTAAGGTGCGGTAAGTGTGATAGAGTTCCGGGGCGGTAGCGCCGGGTAAGCGGGCGATGGCGTGTTGGAAGGGGAGATGGGGGATGTGGCCGATGGTTTGGGGGTATACGGCCGTATACCACAAAGGTTCCATAGGCAAAGGCGGCCCGCCAGGGGCCAGGGGCAGCGGAACCAGTTGTAAATGTTTATGCGGCTGGCTGGCCCCGGCTGTTTTGCCGGAATTGTGAAAAATCAGCCCGTCAATTTCCTGCAAACAAAAAGCCAGCGCCGCAAAATCCTGCTCATTCAACCACGCTTCTTGCGCTTCAAACTGCCGGGTAACGATCAAGATGTGGTGGGCAAAGACGTTGTACTTGTTCAACAGGCAAAGGTGCGTTTCCGATAAATCTCCCACAAATAAATCTTTTTCGTAGGGCAGAAAAGGGTCGCGTTGGGGTTGCTGCTTGTTTGCAGCGCACTTTTTTTTGCGGGCCAGGGAAGGGGCTAAGTGAATCAGGAAAGGATAGCCGTCGGCCTCCAGCCATAATTCGCGGGTGTGGATAGGCTGTAATGCACCGCGGGCCAGGGCGTGTTGAGATATGGTCTGAATGCGCGGCCACAATGATCCGGGTTCCAGCAATTGCATGACTTGATTTTATCTCATCTGCGGTTCATGTAAAAAACAGGTGGTACAGACCATCTAAACAGAAGATTCACACAAAAATTTCCCGTCGGGGTTTATAATTTGGGAAGAGTGTAAACCTATGACCAATCAACAACATTATCGCTGGGAATGGACGTTGCAATCAAGTCCGCAGGCCATCTGGCCTTTTTTTGCAGATACAAACCGGCTAAACCGGGATACGGGTGTATTTCCGGTGGAAGAACTGCGGGATGGAGACGGCCGTAACCAGAACGCCCGCCATCATTTACGCTACCGCCTGCCTCTGCCTCTGACCATTGATTATGAGGAAGAACCATTTGAGTGGACATATCCGTATCGTTACGGTGTGGCCCGCCATTTTATGAAAGGGCCGATTAAGTCCATACGGATGTTGGCTGATTTGCAGCCGCAGCCTGGCGGGGGAACGAGGCTGATTTACCAAACGTGGGTGCAGCCGCGCAATTTGCTGGGACGATTGGCGACTGCTCTGGCGATTGGTTTTATGGCGCCGCGCCGTTTTGCCCAGGCTGTGCAACAGTATGACAGGATGACCAGCCAGGATATTGTGCCTTATGAGTCGGGACGGGTACAGTTATCCTCCGGTGGACGGGAGCGGCTGGCCCAAATGCAGGCAGAATTGGCTGCTCAGGGATTGGACGAGGCGTTGGTAGACCGGCTGATTAAACTGGTGTTGGCGGCGGATGATTTGACGGTTTCCCGGATACGGCCGTACATCTATGCCGATCTTTGGAATGTACCGCGCCGGGAAGTTCTGGAACTTTTCCTTTGGGGTACCCGCCTCGGCTTGCTGGATTTTCAGTGGGAGGTGTTGTGTCCTTTGGGGCGGGGCGCTGAAGACCGGGTCAGCAGCCGATTAGGGGATTTAGAGTCCCATGCTCACTGCCACACGTGCAACATTGACTTCAAAACCAACTTTGAAAATTCTGTCGAACTGACTTTTGTGCCCAATGCGGCCGTGCGCCAGGTGGAACGGATGGAATACTGTGTGGCCGGGCCGGAAGTGACGCCGCACATTGTGGTGCAGCAGTTGTTACCGGCGCATGACCGGCGCGTTGTTGTTCCTGTGTTGGAACCGGGCCGTTACCGGCTGCGCACGATGAGTCTGCCGGGCAGCCAGCATTTCCGGGTGTTGGCGGATGGGCAGGGTGCGGCAGAGATGAAAATTATGGCTAACGGCCGTGCCTGGCCCGAGGCCGAAACCATCCTCTCGCCCACGCCCAAGCTCCGGCTGCAAAACGAGACCGTTGAAGAACAGCTATTCATTCTGGAACGAACCGTCTGGAGCGATCAGGCGGCCACCGCGGCGGAGGTCATTTCTTTGCAGCGATTCCGCGACC
This sequence comes from Chloroflexota bacterium, assembly GCA_024278255.1. GTDB lineage: Bacteria > Chloroflexota > Anaerolineae > Promineifilales > Promineifilaceae > JAJRTP01. Next base: position 8,022 of record JAJRTP010000716.1, read on the forward strand.
TGTTTGCCAATGAAGCCCTGCGCCCCGGCGAGCGCATCGGCGTGGGGCGGCTGACCATTTTGTTTACCGATCTGGTGGATTCCACCCGTATGTACCGGGAGATTGGGGACGCGCCGGCCTTTGGCATTGTGATGGATCATTTTGACGTGCTGCGTGAGGCGATTGACGCGGAAGGCGGCGCGATTGTCAA
>JAJRTP010000717.1 GCA_024278255.1 Chloroflexota bacterium
CCCCGTCATGGGGGCCATGCGGGGCAGTATAACCGACGGAAACCGGATTTTTATGGACAAGTCCACTGTTCACCATTTGGTTCAGTGTTGGTTCAGTAAAAGTCCAGTCAAAAGTGTGGATAAGACTTTTTAATGCACATCGCCCGCATAATTCACGTCGTACCAACGTTCGTAAAGGGTAGGCGCATATTTCTTGACTGTTTTCAAAGCGATATTTTTATCGGCGCATGCTTGCATCTTATCAATGCCCACGAAGTTCGGCATGATATGTTCAGCCCGATAAGCCACCAACTCTTGCAGCTTTTTCAACGTCTTGGCAGTTGGTCCTTTACGCGATTTGGGCGCTGTTTCTTCCGGGTATAACGGAAAGGAAATGATGTCATGCTGAATACCCAACTTTTCCAGTTTTTGAATGTAAATCGGGATGACCTTATCGGTCACAGCCACATCAAGCAGCAGCGCCCCTGGATTCCAACCCAGGTTAACTGTCAACAACGTCTTCTCCTCGATAGTAGTGGCAAAGACAAACTGGCCCAACACCGTCGTTTCACGAAACTTTAGCCAGATCCAGGAAAGGGTTCGCTTGAGTTACTCCATTCGCACCCATTCGTGACTCGAACTATGTCTAGCCAGAACTCCCTGCACCGACTGTGCTATCTCTTCATCCCATTCGTTCATATAGGCTTCGAGGCCAATGGTCAGAGGATCGTCAAGGTAATGGATTAGTTTCGACCGTGTCATCTGCTTGGGATTCAGAATCGCATCATGCTCCGCTAGATGTTGGTGCATCATGGCCACTGCCTGCTTTAAGGGGCAATCTAACAGCAGTTCGTAGAAAAGTTTGGACTGGACAACAAATCCAAATAATTGTGATCGCATTGTGAAATATAAACCTCCAGGTTAACGGCCGTTTCTTTCATCACGCAAAGAAAAAACGACCTGAGTTTTGGTATACGCTATCGCAGTTCAGGTGAAGTTGGCCGCGCATCATCTGCTTTCTTTGTTTTTGTTCCCGCTTCTTGCGGAGATGGTAGCGGCGTTTCGGGTTCATCTCGTTTTTCCTCATGCTTCTTGGTAAACGGTTTCGACGCGACCGGCTTCTTGCCCTTTGATATTGCCACCGGGTCGGGCGGCATGAAGCCATCAATGCCCAGAGGCAGCCAATCGTCAGAGTTGCGCGGTACAGATGCCAGTTTGGGCGGTACGGGCGGTGCGTTCTGAGGCCAATCCGCCGGTAGCGTCAACTGTTGGGCGATGCAGCGATACGGCCGTTCCCGTCGAGTATAAAGCAGTACGCGCTCGTGCGGCCAGGCCAACACCTCATGCGGAGTCAAAGCCAATTGGGGTTCTGGTCTGCTGCCTTCAGATACTTGAAGTAGTTCTGTCCCGTACAACCAGGCCATGTGTTCGGCCGTCATCCGGTCATGGGGCGGATACCAAAGCTGGTGGGCAAAACGGCTGGCAAACGCCGGGCCATCGCCGTCAGGTGCCAATTCAGCCAGCTCCGCCAACGAGTTGGTTGTCAGTATCACAGTTACGCCATAATCGGCCGCCTCAGCCAGCAACATTGGGAAGTAATGAATTTGCTGCGCCAACGCCGTATCCAGAACCAACAGTAAAGGATCGTATTGGCCATGACTGCAATGGTAGGTAAACATGCCATCCACCAATGCCGCCGCCAGCCCGCGAATCTCTGACCAGGACCGGTTGGCATAGGTCAAATAAAGGGTGCCTTGAGCGTTCACCCACTTCTCTGGAACCGTGTCCCGCGCCGCTCCCAGGGCAAAGGTGTGATACATTGGCTGATAACGCCGCATCTGCCGGGTAAAGAGATGAAAACTTTGCACGACTTCCGGGTCATGGATGGCTTGCCAGGGAGTTTGCCCCTTGGTGAATTCATACACATGTTGCGAGGCTTCTAGCTCGGTCTCCAGAGCGGTCAACGTCCGTAACATATTTTCGTTGGCGGCGTTGAGGAGAACGTGCATCGGGTTCAGTTTATGAGCATAGCTGTACAATCCCACGGCGGTAAAGAGAGTGGCCGTCCATTCTAAAGGCCACCGTTCTTCTGGAGGCGCCGTATCCACATCTGTCAGGTAGCGGTGCAAATTCCAGGCGACAGATTCGTCCCAAAAATGGAAATAGCGGGTTAGATTGAATCGATAACCGGGGATGGTGTAAACCGGATTTCCCTGACGACTGCGCATGTAGCCAGTGTGTTGGTAAAGCCATCCGTCAGGATCAGCCGCCAGCACAGCCCCCGGCCACAACCCTATCGTAAGCGCCAACTGGTCACGCCAATGGCTGTCCGGCGGCGCAACCAGCAGCAAGTGACCATCGCTATCTAAAGGAAGGAACAATGTTGGGGCATCATCTCCCCCCGGCGGGAGGTTGACCAGGGGAATGTGCCCCTCCTGCCGCAAAAGGGCAGTAGCTTCACCGGCTGTCAGCCGTCCCTGGGCCAGGCGATGCTGTTTTTGTTGGTGGCTGAAGCGCCAGGTTTGATGGAGTTTAGCGATTTGATTCATTTATCACCCCAATCCCCAACCTTGCTGCCGGCTTTTTTCTGCGTCTGCGGCGATTTGTTGTTTAGTGGAAACGGCCGTTGCTTCTTGACCCGGCGCCTGACTCAACGCCGGGACTGCCGATAGCGCCAATCGCTGTTGTTGCGCTTGTTCCTGTTCAATCTGAGCTTGTCGCTCCCGCTCCAACGCCGCACGCACTGCCTGCCACCATTGACGAAACGCTTCTGACTTGATGCGGACTTCTTCCTGACCAAAGGCCAGCGCGTGGGCATGAGGATAACGGGAATCCTCATGCCGGATGAGTCGCCATTCCCGGAACAGGTCGCCGCCAGCGGCCATCGCCCGGTTAAACGCTTCGGGAGTGAGCGTAATGTCCTTAACAGAGAGGACGAACTGGCGGGTATACAGGTTCTCCATCCCCTGCTCCTTAACCCATTGGATGACCTCTTCGTGCGGAACAACCTGGCCGGATTCGTTTAGCCATTGCCCGCGCTGCGGCCGTTCCATTTGTTCAGCCAACCGTCCCCGGCCAAAAGCTAGATACTGAGCCAGCTTACGCGCTTTGGTCGCTGACCGTTTGCCAGTGGGCGTGCGGTTGCGCAGCCAATCCATTCGTACGATATTGGTTGTTTTAGACTTACTCATCGCTGGCCTCCTCATCCGACTCGGCGATGTCCAGATCGTTTCCGTCCAGGCGGGCAAGCAAGTCGCGTAATGACTGCTGCATTAACCGGCGCTGTCGCTGGCGGGCCAGGCGGCGCATTTGGTTGTACATCTCACGAATGCGGGCATCCAGCGATTTGCCCCGGTCTCGGCTGACCGGAATGCGGGTCTCAAAATCTTCGGGATGGCGTACCGCTTCCTGCCGCACCGTTTGCAGAAGCAGCATGGTGGTCAGGTCGTGGGCCATGGCTGCTTCGGCGGCGGCCAAAATTGTCAGTTTAGCCATGCG
>JAJRTP010000718.1 GCA_024278255.1 Chloroflexota bacterium
CCAAATAAGGACTCAAATGTTGTAAAAGTGCTAGAATATCTATCATGAGCGGTTGTGTTTACGAATTTTCTCTTTAGTCGGTGAAAAAATCGTATCTTACACAATCGCTCTATTTACGCCATTTTTTGGCGAAGGTATTGTGATTACTGAAAACTGGTACTAAAGGGCTTTAAGCGGGCAATCTTGACAACCTCCCGCAGGATAACTTCCTTGTCCGCCTGAACGGTTTGCATCAGGTCAAGCGCCTGTCCGATGACAGTCTCATCAATGATGGCGTCCGTCCAGGTTTCCGCCAGATGATCCCGCAATTCCAGGATACTGTCGGTATAGGTGGTGAAGGCGAAGCTGCCTTGCTTTTCCCAGGTATACAGGCCCCGCGTTACGGCCGTAGCCAATGCCTCATCCGCCCACACATACTCCACGTAATCATCCGCTTCCCGCACCCAGCCCACCGGGTAAATCTCCCGGCCCAGGCGCACCTCAATCGGCGGCGGCTCCGGGCGGGGATGAATGTCTACCAATACGCCGCCAGCCGCCAGCATCGGGTGAATCAGTTCCAGAGCATGAACCATGCTCTCCCGTTCCATTCATCACAATGACCAGGAAAGCAGAGCAATGTCATATTTTTCCAGCGGGCGAAATGCCTCAATGCCCACCGGCCAGAAAGTCACTCGATCTTGTAGATGGATCGGGGTCTTTTCACGGGCCAAGTCAATTTTCTTGTCAGAGGGGTCAATGCCGTGAACCAGGGCCGCTTCAGCCGCATATTGCCAGGTGATACGGCCGTTGCCGCAGCCAATTTCCAGCACCCGCTTCCCGGCAAAACCACCGGCAAACGATCGCAAAGCCACCAGTTCACTATTTTCCGGGTCTTGACGAACAGCCATGAAAACCTTCCCTTATGCCAGAATTCTAGTAGGGGCGGGACGGTGCGGTAGAACCCCAGACAAACTAAACGATGTCATTCCGCACCGTCTCGCCCCAGATACGGCCGTCCCCACACGAACGGCCGTACATGGGGTGAGACAGGCGGGAGAAAAGTTGATTTGCATAGCAAAATCGTTTCCCCGCCTGTCCCACCCCTACGCCTAACCAACTAATAAAACACGCTTTTTACTCAATCAAACTCAATATTTTCACGGCCGTCTCCCCCAAATCTCCATCCTGAGAAACCCCGGCAATGTCGCCATTGGCATCCAGAACCATCACCGCAGCCTGCTTATCCACATCTGCCAGACCAAACGCCTGGGTCACCGACCCGTCCCAATCCGGCAGCATGAGGAGGTATTCGGCCGGCTCGAAGCCCGCAGGCAAGGAATCGGCCATCTTTTGGTAAACCTGACCCATCGCCGCGCTGGCAATTTTACGGAACATGCGGGGCACGCCGCTCAAATCAATCACACTGGCAATCATCACGTCAGCCGCCAGCGGATATTGGTCACGCACCGCCAGATTGACAGTTTTAGCGGCGTCGCTGGTATCCTGGGTATGGAAGACGAGGACGGTCGTTTGCCCCAGCGATTTCAAGGCAATTTCCCGGTTGGACTGAACGGCCGTTAAAGTTACATCCGGCACTTCGGAAGCGGGGACTAGAGATTGGGAGGTTGAAGATTCTTCTTCTACCGTCTCCTCAGCCACATCCACCGTCATTTGCGGCGTTATCGTCACGCCATCCAGCCGGGCCAGCGCCCGGCGGGCCACACTGCGCCCGGAAAGCATAGCCGCACTCATCCCGCCGCCCGTCACCCAGGCGCCGGCCAAAAACAGGTTGGGGATGGGTGTCTTCTCGCTCAGGCGGTTCAAATACATATTGTCCACCGTCTGCTCCGAGCCGTAAATACTGCCGCCGGGGTTAAGGCTGTAGCGGTAGTTCGTCAGGGGCGTGGCTACTTCCACATATTTGATGGCCTCCCGCAAACCGGGGATGACCGTCTCCGCCTGAGCGATGAGCGCGTCCCCGGCCGCCTGTTTGAGTTCCTGATATTGGGGATTTTTGCGGTAATAGGTTTTGCTCTTGGGGTCCAACGCTGCCGGATCGCCGCCTGTGCCCCATTGATCGGCGTAATCCCAATCGGCCAGGGCGGTGATGGTGATGACGCTGCCGCCTTCCGGGGCGCAGCCAGGATCGGCCTGATCGTAATGGGAGATGACCAGACCGGCTTTGTGGAAACGGCCGTGTACCATATTCTCGTAATCTTCCGCCGGATCATACGTCCCGGCCAGGAACAGTTCATGGTAAGGCCAGCCTTCGGCCAGCAAATCCCGCTCCAGTCCCAGATAGACCACCAGATTAGACAGGGCCGGTTTCTGCAAGGCGTCTTCCACTTTGGCCGCGTACCGCTCCGGCAAATGTTCCCGCCCCACAAATTTGAGCATCGTGTCCGGCGGGTTGGCGTTGCTGATAATCAGATCAGCCTCGGCGCGCAGACCTTTGTCGGTGAGGACGCCCGTAGCCTGCCCATCCTCAATCTCAATTTTAGTCACCGTCTGCTTGTAGCGCACTTCGCCGCCATATTTTTTGATCGTAGCCTCAATGGCACGGCTCATCGCCATGCTGCCCCCTTCCGGGTAATAAGCGCCGAACAAATGGTAGCTAACCCAGGGAAAAATGAACGTGGCCGCATTCAACTGTTCCGGCGGCAAACCGTAATAGGCCCACAGCGTGGTAAACACGCCCTGCAATTCCGGGTCGTGGATGTACTGCCCCATAAACTCCGCCCAGTTCTGACTCATCGCCGCCAGCATGTTGGGGTAACGGACGGGCATTTGGGCCATAGACGGCCGTATCCCCAACTCCCCATCCACCATAAAGCGACGCACCTCAAAAAAGACCGTCAGCATGGCGTCCACCAACTGCCGAATCCCCGCTGCCTCCTGTGGAAAATGGCGGATCAACTCCCCTTCATACTGCGTGATGTCGGCGTGCGCGGTAATCTCCCGGCCAGGAAAGCGCACCGTGTAAAACGGGTCCATCCGCTGAAAGGTCACCTGATCCAGCACTTCCAATTCCGACAAGGCCGGATACGCCCAGCCGCCCGGCCCCGCCCCATCCAGCGCGTGCAAAGCCACCTCAAAGCGGTACTTGCCCCGGCGGAACTCGTGGGCATAGCCCCCGGGCACGGTGTGATGTTCCAGCACCAACACCTTCTTCCCCGCTTTCGCCAGATAACCAGCCGCGCTCAAGCCGCCCAAACCCGCTCCAATCACAATGACATCATATTTTTCTGTAGACATTCAGTTCTCCTGTCAGGTAACAGTCACTTGTAAAATGACTGTCACCTCTAAAATTTCGCCTCAATCATGGCAATCGTTTCATCCAACCAGTTGACGTTCATTTCTTCAAACATCTCGCCGAAGCGGCATGTGGCATCCCATAACAGGATGTCTTTTCCCAGTTCCGGGATGTTGGCCGCCAGCTTTTGCAGGATGGCTGTGGTTTCGTTTTTGTAATGGTTCGCCTGCCGCAGGTGCAAATCTCGCTGCAAGCGTAGTGGGGTCGGGATGGCTTTTTTCCAACGGATCGGCAAAAAAACAATTCGAGACAGTTTGTTTCTTCGAGAATTCAGGGGAGAGAAGAAAACGTGATGCGCGACCAAAGAAATCACGCATCACGCCTGCACGTATCACGTTAATACAAAAACATCGGCTTGCCCAGAATATGGCGCACTTTGGGCCGGTATTGTTGGACATCATACAACTCATCCACATCCACCCGCTTGATACCGCTGGTCACTACACTCATAGGCACATGCGTATAAGTGCCATCCCGCAAAGCCACCATACGGCCGCTGGTTCCCTGAATGAGCAGGCTGACTGCCAGATTGGCATAATTCACCGCTACCATCAAATCCAGAGCATCCGGCACACCGGAACGCATCAGATAAGCCACCCGCTGGATGATGACATTCTGGCCGGTGATTTGCTTGAGCGCCTCGCCGGTGATTTCGCCAATACCGCCTAATTTACGATGCCCATACGCATCCGCTTCGCCAAACTCAACAATCTTGCCCCCCACAATATGCGCCCCCTCACTCACAGTGACGATAGCGTAATGGCTGGGATTGGCCGCTTTGTCTTTCATCACCAGTTCGGCCAGCTTTTCCGGGTCAAAGGGCACTTCAGAAATGAGCGCCCGGTCTACACCAGCCAGGTAAGAACTAATCAAACTGGTTTCGCCGGAGTTACGGCCGAACAATTCAATGATGGCAATACGCTCGTGAGAGCCGGTGCTGGTGCGTAACTGGTTGATGAACTGAACACTGCGGGTGACGGCCGTGCCAAAACCAATACAATAATCCGTGCCATACACATCATTATCCATCGTCTTGGGGATAGCCACCACCGGAAAACCTTCACTATGCAGCCGCTCCCCATAACTCAACGTATCATCACCCCCAATAGGGATCAAGCGATCAATACCCAGAAATTCCAGATTGCGCAGCACATGCGGGGTAAAGTCCCGCAAACTTTTATCTTGTTCCTCTGCTTCAGGATGTGCCGGATCGCGCAAAAAATCCGGCACACTTTTATAGGGGACTTTACTGGGAAGTGTCCGGCTGGTATGCAGCATCGTACCACCTGTCCGGTCAATCGTGCGTACCTTCTTCTTGTCCAGCGGCATCGTCCATTCCCGCACACTTTCAGGATCATCCGGATTCAGATAAAGCAGCCCGGCCCAACCCCGGCGGATGCCAATCACTTCATGCCCTTCATCAATAGCCCGATTCACCACTGCCTTAATGCCAGGGTTCAATCCGGGGACGTCGCCGCCACCTGTTAAAATACCAATTCTCATGATTTTCCCACTCCTTTATGGAAATATGTTGTTAAATTTTGCGCGTCACAGCGCGAACAGCAGGTATGGGGATTTTGTGGGATTCTTCCCCATAGTTATACCAAACGTTAGCCCCCTGCGGCAACACGACCACACAATATATCAGACGAAAGCCAAC
>JAJRTP010000719.1 GCA_024278255.1 Chloroflexota bacterium
CTTCCGCACGCCGCCGCCGGACTCGACCGGCGTGCCGCACATCATGGAGCATTCCGTGCTGGGCGGTTCGCGCAAGTACCGGGTGAAGGAGCCGTTTATTGAGCTGGCGAAGGGGTCTTTCAAGACGTTCCTCAACGCGATGACCTTCCCGGACATGACCAGCTATCCGGTAGCCACGACCAATTTGCAGGAATTTTACAATCTGGTGGACGTGTACCTGGACGCCGTGTTCCATCCCCTGATTACGCCGTTTCATCTGGAACAGGAAGGCTGGCATTTTGAACTGGATGATTTGGAAGCGCCGCTCATCTACAAAGGGATTGTGTTTAATGAGATGAAAGGGGCCATGTCCTCGCCGGAAAATTTGCATTATTATCATACGATGCGCTCCGTCTTCCCGGATAACACGTATCGCCACTATTCGGGCGGGAATCCGCAGGTCATGCCGGAATTGACGTATGAGGATTTTCGCAGTTTCCATGAGACGTACTATCATCCGGCTAATGCCCGCATCTTCTTTTATGGCGATGATCCGGAAGAGGAACGGCTGCGGTTGATGAATGAATATCTGCAAGATTTTGCGGCGGCGGAAATTGCTTCGGAAGTGACAGTGCAGCCGTCGTTTGGGGAACCGCGCAGGGCCACATTCCCCTACAGCGTGGATGGGGATGGCGAGCATCGGGACAAGGCGTATGTTTCGGTGAATTGGGCGCTGCCAGAGAATTACGATCCGGCGCTGCAAATGGCGCTGGGGGTGATGTCGTATGCCATTTTGGGCACGGCCGGCGCTCCTCTGCGCAAGACACTGGTGGATTCGGGGCTGGGGGATGACGTGATTGGCGGAGGAATTTCTGCGCAGTTGCGGCAGATGACGTTTAGTGTGGGCATGAAGGGGGTGAAGGTATCTGACACCGATCAGGTAGAAGCCCTCATTCTGGAAACGTTGGAAAAACTGGCGGATGAGGGGATTGATCCGGAGCAGATCGAGGCGGCGTTGAACACGATTGAGTTCAGCTACCGGGAAAATAATACCGGTTCTTTCCCGCGTGGTCTCAGCTTGATGTTTCGCGCTTTGAGTAACTGGTTGTATGACCAGGACCCGTTGCAGCCGTTGAAATTTGAGGGACCGTTGACGGCCGTTAAAGAACAACTCACGCAAAACCCGGCCCATCTGCAAGAGTTGATCCGCACGACCCTGCTGGACAACATGCACCGCGTTACCGTCGTGCTGGAACCGGACGCGGCATACCAACAGCGCTTGGAAACGGCCGAAAAGGAGAAACTGGCGGCCATCAAATCTCAGCTAACGGCAGAACAACTTGAAGAAATTGTGGAACACACGCAGACCTTGCGCGCCTTGCAGGAAAAACCGGACGATCCGGAAGCGCTGGCGGCCATCCCTCGCCTGACGCTGGCCGATTTGGATAAGGAAAACAAGCTGATTCCCCTTGAAGTAGGGCAAGTGCATGGAGCGCAACTGCTGTACCACGATCTGTTTACCAACGGCATCGTTTACCTGGAGGCGGGGTTTGATTTGCATACGCTGCCCCAGGAATTGCTGCCGTATGTGCCGTTGTTTGGCCGGGCGCTGGTGGATATGGGCACGGAGACGGAGGATTTTGTCCGTTTGCAGCAGCGCATCGGGCAGAAGACGGGCGGTATTTATCCGACCACGCTGTTTTCGGCCAAACGAGATGAGGCGGAAGCGGCGGCGTGGCTGTTCCTGCGGGGCAAATCCACTGTGCCGCGGGCGAAAGAGATGCTGGGCATTATGCGGGACGTGCTGCTGACGGTGAATCTGGACAATCAGGAGCGGTTCCGGCAGATGGTGCTGCGGGCGAAGGCGGGGCTGGAGTCAGGCTTGATTCCAGGCGGCCATGGGGTGGTGAACGGCCGTTTACGCAGCTATTTCAGCGAGTCGGGCTGGGTAAATGAAGTGACTGGGGGCGTAGCATATCTCTTTTTCCTGCGTCGTCTGGCGGAGGAGGTGGAGCAGGATTGGCCGGAGGTGCTGGCAAAACTGGAGGCGGTGCGGGAGACGGCCGTGAACCAAAGTGCGATGTTGTGCAATGTGACGCTGGATGCGGCGAACTGGGCTACATTCCGGCCCCAACTGGAGGCGTTTGTGGCGGAGATGCCGCAGAAGTCGGGTGAGAGACAGGTGTGGGGTTGGGGACGGCCGTTGACTCCCGAAGGTCTCACCATCCCGGCGCAGGTCAACTACGTGGCTAAAGGAACAAATATATATGAGTTGGGCTATGAGTTGAACGGCTCCATTTCCGTCATCAACAACTACCTGCGCACGACCTATTTGTGGGAAAAAATTCGGGTGTTGGGTGGGGCGTATGGCGGTATGGTCAGCTTCAGCCCCTTTACCGGTGTGTACAGCTTCCTCTCTTACCGCGATCCTAACCTGCTGGAAACGCTGGCAAATTATGACGGCGCGGCCGACTTTTTGCGCCAGCCTATCCATGAAGACGAGTTGACCAAAAGTATCATTGGGGCGATTAGCAGCATGGACGCTTACCAACTGCCGGACGCCAAAGGGTACACCTCGATGGTGCGCTACCTGACGAACAGCACGGACGAATACCGGCAGAAAATGCGGGAAGATGTTCTGGGAACCACCCAGGCCGATTTTGCCCGTCTGGCCGGTGTGCTGGCGCAGGTGAATGATACCGGTTTGGTGACGGTTTTGGGGTCGGCTGAGGCGATCAATCAGGCGAATGCGGAGATGGGCGGCGACTGGCTGGATGTTAAGAAGGTGATGTAAATGGTAGGTTGGAGATTTTTTCAATCTGTGGTTAATTAAAGCGTCGATAGCAAATGAGTGAACAGGAATTGCTTTTTACAGGTGCGGTAATAGCTTTGGCAAGTAGCTTACTGACGACAATTGTCGCGGGCTTGTTTAATCATTGGCTAAGAGAGCGGTCAAAACGTAAAGAAAAAGAAGAAGAATTGTATCGTTTGCTAGGCGAGTTAGCATATCTTGAAGGGGGTGAAAAATGGCAAGACACTTTGACAAAAGGGGAAAAACGATTAGAGGAAGGCTTAAGTAAAAGTGATTTCAGGTTAAATGCTGTGATTGGGGCACTTAAGAATAGAATCGCAGAAATAGAACGTGAAAATGAGAATAAGGGGTTTCCCGCAGAAAATACCGAAGACAGGTAAGAAGAAAGACGGTTAAAGGAGACAAAGGAAGGGCTTTGATATGGACAATTCTTCTAATTTTGTTGGATTACTTTGTTGTATCGCGTGGCCTACTCTGGTTGTTGTTTTGTTTTTTGCCAGAATTATGCGAAAGAGAAAAAGAAAAGCCAATTTGTTAGAGCGATATGGTAACGAAGAAATCGTCGGAAGAATCCTAAATAAGGATATTTGGCAAGGTGAGACGGCTGAGATGTTGCTCGATTCACTTGGAAAGCCTGATGAGGTTGATCAGCAAGTTTTGAAGACAAAGGTCAAGGAAACTTGGAAATATGGTAAGGTTGGTCAAGGACGCTATAAGTTGCGAATTATGCTCGACAACGATGTTGTGATAGGTTGGGAAAGCAAAGGGAAATAGGGCTTGAAATGTTATCTTACGGCAATGATGAGGGGTTATAGTTAATGGTTATGAAATCAATGATTGCCGAGGTGATAAACGGCCGTAACCTGACATTCGAGCAGGCGGAAGCGGCGATGGACTGCATTATGAACGGCGAGGCGACAGACGCCCAGATTGGCAGCTACCTGACCGCCTTGCGCATGAAGGGAGAAGCGTGGGAAGAAATCGGCGGCAGCGCCCGTTCCATGCGGCGGCACGTGGTTCCCGTAAGCATTCCTGTGGCGGAGATGGGCGGGATGCTGGTGGATACCTGCGGCACGGGGGGGGACGGCAAACATACGTTCAACATTTCCACGACGGCCGCTTTCGTGGTGGCCGGCGCGGGGGTCAAGGTTGCCAAGCATGGCAACCGGGCGGCCAGCAGTAAATCCGGTTCGGCCGACGTGCTGCTGGCGTTGGGCGGCAACCTGGATTTAACGCCGGAGCAGGTGGCCGAGTGCATTTCAGAAGTAGGGATTGGCTTCCTCTATGCCATTCACCACCACCCGGCGATGCGGTACGCCATTGGGCCGCGCCGGGAAATCGGGCAGCGCACTATTTTCAACGTTCTGGGGCCGCTGACCAATCCGGCCGGGGCGACGCACCAGCTTATCGGCGTGTATGACCCGGCGTTGACGGAGCCGATTGCCCGCGTGTTGGGCCAGTTGGGCAGCCGGGCGGCTTACGTGGTGCATGGCGCGGACGGCTTGGATGAGTTGTCCACGACGGGTGTGAACCGGGTGAGTGCGTTAAAGGATGGCGCAGTGACGACGTTTGAACTTGATCCGGCCGAATTGGGTCTGGCGCGTACCAGTCTGGATAGTTATGCTGGGGGGACGCCGGAGGAAAATGCCCGTATTACCCGCGATGTTTTGAATGGGACGGATAAGGGGCCGCGGCGGGATGTGGTGGTTTTGAATGCTACGGCCGTGCTTGCCCTGGAATCCGGCGACTGGCCGGCTGCTTTGGTTCAGGCGCAGGAGGCTATTGATAGTGGTACGGCCGTGCGCGTTCTGGACGCCTGGATTGAAAAGACAAACAGCTTCAATTAATCCCGAAAATGGTATAATGAAAGCTGGAGCTGATGGGTTACTCTGAAAATTGTTAAACTAAAAAGTTGTAGTAATGCTCAAGGAGTACAAAATGCCCGTGACCGTTTTGGATAGAGAACAAACCAAAGATTTGCTGCGACATATACTTGTCGAATTATTGGAGGAACGAAAACCGGAGTTTCAGGAACTTGTCGTAGAGGCTCTGGAAGATGTGGCATTGGCAAACGCCATTCGGGAGGGCCGTAAGGACGAATTTGTGAGCGAAGACGAAATCCGGGCTGCTTTGGAGGCGTAGGTGTGGAAGTAGCTTATGAGGCTGTTTTTTTGCGTGATATTAAACGCATTCGGAATCAAGAAGGCCCGTCGCCAAGTGCAGCAAGCGATTGATCGGATTAAACAGGCTTCGAACTTGCAGGAGATTCCCAATCTAACAAAGCTTCGTGGGTATGGGACATTTTTTCGTCTCCGAATAGGCAATTATCGTATAGGGATCGAAGTGGTTGGCGATACGGTGATCTTTGTCCGGTTTTTACACCGGAAGGATATTTACCGATATTTCCCTTAAACATTGGCCTGCCTCTGGAAAACACCCACTGAAAACTGACGACTGACTTCTGGCTACTGATGAGACCACTGAAAAAACCACGAATTACGCAAATTTTCACTAATTTTAGTCGAGTGAAAATCTGTGTAATCGTTTGGCTGAGTCGCTCACGACGAAGTCTGTGAAATCTGTGGTTTTTTCAGTAGAGTCACTGATACCAGAGGGATGTGATGAAACAGGTTCAGCAGTTTACGGCAGTTATTGAACGAGAAGAAGATGGGTTTATTGCTCTCTGTCCAGAGTTGGATATTGCCAGTCAGGGGAATACTGCCGAACAAGCTGAAAAGAACCTCATTGAGGCGATAGAACTGTTTTGGGATGTGGCTAATTCTTACGAAATACGAACCAGACTGAGAAAAACAGATGTTGAAATACGCCGCAAAGAGATTGCTGAAAGTATCCGTCAGGCTAATGAAGATTTTGAAGCTGGTCGTTTGCAGCCTCAATCTGCCCAGGATGTGTTAACAGAATTACATCAAACGCTGGAAATTACAGAATGAAATGTATTGATTATGAGTGTAACAAACACAGCTAAAAGACGGGGTACGATCCTCGACGAAATAATGGCGTATCACCGGGAGCAGTTGCCCAAGCGGATGCGGGAAACGCCGTTGGCGGATTTGCGGGCGCTGGTGAGCGTGGCCCCGCTGCCGGATGATTTTTACGCGGCGCTGCGCGCACCAGGGGTGTCGTTGATTGCGGAGTGCAAGAAGGCGTCGCCGAGCAAGGGGCTGATGGCGCCTGATTATGACGCGGCGCGGCTGGCGCGGACGTATGCGGAGGCAGGGGCCAGGGCGATCTCGGTGTTGACAGACGGCCGTCACTTCCAGGGTTCGCTGGCAGATTTGCGGGACGTTAAGGAAGCGGTGGGACACATTCCCGTCCTGCGCAAGGATTTTATTTTTGACCCGTACCAGGTGTATGAGGCGCGGGCGGCGGGGGCGGATGCCATTTTGCTGATTACGGCCGTCCTCTCCGATAACGAACTGCAATCCCTCCTCCAGTTGACCCGCAAGCTAGGTATGAACGCCCTCATCGAAGTACATACCCGCGAGGAACTGGAACGGGTACTGCCTTTGCAGCCGCGCATCATCGGCGTGAACAACCGCAATCTGCAAACTTTCCAGGTGGATTTTGAGAATACGGCCCGGCTGCGGGCCATGATCCCGCCGAAGATTGTGACGGTGGCGGAAAGTGGCCTCAAGACGGAAGCGGATGTGCGGCGCATGGCGGATATTGGCGTAGATGCTGTGTTGGTGGGGGAGACGCTGGTGACGAGTAAGAATGTGTATCGAACGGCCGTAAAATTTGTCAAAGCAGGGCGGGCGGCAAAGGCGTGATGGGCGATCTTTTCTTGCACCAACCCCCATCCTAAGAAATTTCAAAATTCCCCGGAAATAGGGTAGACAAATCTGCAAAATAGGGTATTCTTTAGCGTTCGTGCGCGCAGCACTGTTTTTATGTCGCGCACGTTCATTTTGTAAGGTAGTTTATCTGTACGAGGAGAATTTTTTCATGGGTTATCGTAGAAACAAACGAACCCGCACACGTGGGTGCATCAAAGGTGTAACTTTCGATTATAAGGACGCAGATGCGCTGCGGCAGTACATCAATGAGTACGGCCGTATCCGGCCACGTCGTCAAACCCGTTTATGCGCTAAAGAACAACGCGCAATGGCTATTGCCATCAAACGGGCACGCCATTTGGCCCTGCTTCCTTTCGTAGACGAATAACACCTCGTATTATTGGTCTTTGGAGGATGAGGATTGGCGGTTTACCCTAATGGGGCACAGTCTTAAATCTTCATTCTCTAATCTCTGTAAATTTTATTTTGTTTAAAAGGTGATGTAATTATGGCTCGCAAATGCAAATTATCTGGTAAGGGGCCTTTAGCTGGTAACAACGTTTCTTTCTCGCAGAAGAAAACACGGCGGCGTTTCCTGCCCAATATCCAGACCAAGCGAATTTTTGTGCCAGAGCTGGACCGGACAGTGCGGATTAAAATGTCTGTCCGGGCTATGCGCACGGTGGATAAGATTGGTTTGATGACTTACCTGAAGAAAGAAGGTTTGGCGTTAAAGGATGTGATTTCATAAGGTAGTCACGAGTGTAGCCCGATTTTGTAAATCGGGTGGCGATTTGCAAAATCGCCCTACCTTTTTGAAGGAGTGAATGGTTATGGCAAAGAAAAAAGGCGTTCGTGGTGTGATTAAGCTGCGCAGTACGGAAAGTCATCACGTCTACTACACACAGAAGAACCGGCGTAACGATCCCAACCGCCTGGAAATGCGCAAGTATGACCCGACTCTGCGGCGGCACGTTCTCTATAAAGAAACACGTTAAAGAGTACAGCAAATTGGGACAGGAACAGATTAAAAGGCCACCGGAAGTACGGTGGCTTTTTTGCGTTAGGGGCTGTACGTTTGCAGAGTTTTGATATAAAATATCAATATGGCTGAATTATTATCTTCCACATTGAGTCGGGGCGTGGTGCACGAACCGGAAACGCCGGCTTTGCAGTTTGCTGGTGTGTCGGTGGCTTATGCGCCTGGAGGGAATGGGCATACGGCCGTAAACAGCCATCAATACGCCTTAGAGGACGTTACTTTTCAGGTCGGACA
>JAJRTP010000720.1 GCA_024278255.1 Chloroflexota bacterium
GCAGAAAAGTGATAGTAAAAAGCCAACAAGAGGAAAAACCACCATGAAATCCACGAAATTCGGCTCGATTATTCAATTATAAAGGTACTCGAATCAACTCAATCTTGATTGAGTTTGGTTCATGTTGTCAAAAGTCCAACGATCTAACACAACTGAATAATTATGATAAAGGTGACGGCCGTTTCTACGGCCGTCATCTTTCGTTTACCGATCAGGTCTGACCAATTGAAAGACACCACGAGATTAAGTGGTATAGTTAACGGGAAGTAGACAGGTGACAATGATGGTTGATAACCTGAACCGGTTTTTTGAACTCAATCAGACAATCGTTTTTTTTGTTTACGGCCTCGTTTTTTTTGTGATGGGGTTGGCAATCGCTTTGCAGTCTCGCCACCACAGCCGTTTGGAACTGGCACGGGCTTTAGGTTGGCTGGCCGCATTTGGCATTGCCCATGGTCTGCACGAGTGGGGCGCGATATTTATTCCTATTCAGGCCCAGTATATAAACCCGGTTATCATTGAATTGCTGCACGTATTACGGGTTATCCTTCTAGCCCTTTCCTTTGCCTTTTTGTTTCAGTTTGGCGTCGAACTTTTGCGTGAACGCTGGCCACGCTTGATGTTGTTCCCCTTGTTTTTTATGGTGGGTTGGACGCTCATTTTTATTCTGCCGGGGATTGCCTGGGTAACTAATTTTGATTTATGGCACCAACAAGCCAGTACCTGGGCGCGCTATTTGCTGGGATTTACGGGCGGTATGGTAGCGGCAGCCGGTTTGTACTACCAGGCTCAGCGCCACATTAAGCCGCTTGATTTGCAGCCTATTTACCGGACGCTGCAAATTGCCGGGGCCTGTCTGCTGCTTTATGCACTTTTGGGTGGCTTAATTGTGCCCGCCGGCGATTTTTTCCCGGCGAACTGGTTGAATGAAACGGCCGTACAAAACGCCATTGGCATCCCCCTACCCGTTTTTCGTTCGCTGGTCGGATTGGTGTTAGCCATTGCCATCATTCGCGCGATGGATGTATTTGATGTGGAAGTAGACCAAATGATTGAACAAATGGAGGTAGAGCAAAGCCTGACGGTGGAAAGAGACCGTATCGGGCGGGATTTGCACGATGGGGCGGTGCAGCAGCTTTACTCTGCCGGCTTGATGGTGTCCGCAGCCCGGCACAAACTGTCTTCAGAACCCGATGTCGCCGAGCAGCGCCTGGATAGAGCCGTGCGGACAATTGATGAAGCGATTGCCGGTTTACGAGCCATGATGGGTGAACTGCGTGAAACACCGGCCGTCACTACTTTGCCAGATGAGCTGCGGAAGCAAACGTCCGACCCCCGCTTTACAGCCCTGATGGCGGTAACTTTGCAATTAGATTTGCCCGATACGGCCACTTCGACTTCGCTCAGTACGGCCGTATTCACCCCCATTCAGACCCACCACATCAGCGCCATCCTTAACGAAGCCCTATCTAATGCCGCCCGTCACGCCCACGCTCGCCACGTCGAGGTGGTGGCTTGCCAGAATGGGTGTCAGTTTCAGCTTACTATCCACGATGATGGTCGTGGCTTCAACCCGGATGAGCAAACCACCGGTTACGGCCTGCGCAACATGCGCGACCGCGCCCGGCTGCTGGGCGGCCAACTGCGTATCCAATCCCAACCCCATGAAGGCGCTGCGATTACCCTGATCCTGCCTATGGAGGAAGCCTCATGAGTTTGCGTGTCTTGTTAGTGGATGATCATGAAGTAGTACGGCTGGGCCTGAAAACCTTGCTGGAAGATGTAGAATGGCTGGAGGTGGTGGCCGAAGCGGGAGATGCGGTTACGGCCGTGCAAGCTGCTGACCGCCACCAACCCGACGCCGTTGTCATGGACATTCGTCTGCCAGGAGAAAGCGGCATCGAAGCCTGCGCCACCATTACCCAACGCTGGCCCCATATCAAAGTCATCATGCTCACCTCCCACGGCGAGGACGATCTGCTGTTTCGGGCCATTCAGGCCGGCGCTTCCGGTTACGTGTTGAAGCAGGTGGGGAATGAGCCGGTCATCAAGGCCTTAGATGCGGTGCGCCGGGGAGAGGCCCTGCTCGACCCGGTTGTCACCCGGCGCGTCCTCAACTACGTGCGCCAGAGTGAGCGGGACCACCAGGCGGCCGCGTTTAAGGATTTATCGGAACGGGAAATGGAGATTTTGGCGCTGGTCGCTCAAGGAAAATCAAATAGGGAGATTGCCGCGGAGCTTACCCTGGCCGAAAAAACTGTACGGAATCATGTCAGCGCCATTCTCAGTAAATTGGGCGTGACCAACCGCATCGAAGCCGCCACTTACGCCGTGCGGCACCACATCGAAGATTATCAGGCTGAATGAAATGGTGGGTGATTTGCCAAATTGACCTGCTGAAAGGGGACAGATATGGAATTTTTTGCTATTGCCCAAGCCGGGCTAAATGAACAAGCTATTCAGGAGCAGGTAACTGTGGCCCGCATGGGCGCGTATTGTGACACCATCGTAGTGCTGGATGGGGACGATGAAGCGGGCCATATCGGCACAGTGTGGGGCGAGTTCCCGGTGCAGCGCCAGATCATCCGGGGCGGGGTGCGGTTTGCCCTGACCACCTGCCCCAACGCCCTGGCCTGGACTATCACCAACGGCTTCCCGCCCGCGCCGGATGATGTTGTCATCCACGGAACGATCAACCGCACTGAACATGATGAAGATTTTATAGAGTCCATTGTCGAGTTTCTGGAGACGTGGCGGCTGGGATTGGAGACTGTGCGGGGCTGATGAGTATCAGGCAGCGCCGGCCTAACCGGGGCGGGACTGGTGGCTGTGAGACGGCCGTTACGCCCCTCCACAATATGTTTGCTAATCGTCAGGCCAATGCCGCTGCCCGCTCCCCGGTGCGAGCGCGATGCTGACTGGCTCGTCATTTGTCTTGGCCCGAATGGACCGTTGCCCGCCGGCGGGCGTGTAAGCCAAACAGCCTTTTTCTACTCCACCGTCACACTTTTTGCCAGATTGCGTGGCTGGTCCACATCGCAGCCGCGGCGCACGGCGATGTGGTAGCTGAGGAGCTGCAAAGGCATCACGTTGACGATGGGGGCCAGCAGGGGCGGCGTCAGGGGCACGTGGATGACGTAATCAGCCTCTTGCTCAATGGCCTCGTCCCCCTCCGTCGCCAGAGCGATGACTGTGCCGCCCCGCGCTTTGGCTTGCTGAATCTGGCTGACCATCTTTTCATACAGCCCGTCTTGCGTAGCGACGGCCACGACCGGCATACTCTCATCAATCAGGGCGATGGGGCCGTGTTTCATCTCTCCGGCGGGATACCCTTCAGCGTGGATGTAACTGATCTCTTTGAGCTTGAGCGCGCCTTCCAGGGCCACTGGATAGTTGATGCCCCGTCCCAAAAAGAGAAAATCTTCCGCCTTGAAGAAGCGCAAGGCCAACTCCCGGTACTCGTCATTCCGATCCAGAACACGGCCGGCCAGGTCGGGCAGATGGGCCAGATCGTCTACGCGCCGGCGCAGTTGCGCCGATGACAACGTCCCACGCATCTGGCCCAGGGCGCAGGCCAGCATGTACAAATCGGCCAGCGAAGTAGTGAACGCTTTGGTGCTGGCCACGCCGATTTCCGGCCCGGCCTGCATGGCGATGTGGCCGTCAGCGATGCGCATGGCCTGGCTGCCGATGGCGTTAACGATGCTCCACAGGGTAGCCCCTTCGGCTCTGGCTTGTTCCATAGCTGCCAGGGTATCGGCCGTTTCTCCGGATTGGGTGATGGCCAGGACGTCCGTATCCTCCCCCACAATCGGATCGTAATAGCGAAACTCCGAGGCATATTCCACTTCCACCGGAATGCGGGCCAGGGACTCGATCAAAAATTTACCGACCAGCCCGGCGTAATAACTGGTGCCGCAGGCGACAATAA
Organism: Chloroflexota bacterium; assembly: GCA_024278255.1. Lineage (GTDB taxonomy): Bacteria > Chloroflexota > Anaerolineae > Promineifilales > Promineifilaceae > JAJRTP01. Next base: position 3,932 of record JAJRTP010000720.1, read on the forward strand.
AAATCTTGTTTAGCTTTTGTACCAGCGCCGGCGTCAGGTTCATTTCCGGCAGACAGACAGTGCCTTTGTCAAAATCCACTCGTCCCCGCAGCGTATCTACCAGGGCTTGCGGCTGGTCAAAAATCTCCTTTTCCATGAAATGGGTAAATTCCCCTTTGGCCGCGCTCACCGGGTCCCAGGGGATGGTGTGAATGTCCGGGGTGAGGGGACGGCCGTCCAATCCCATCACTTGATACCCGTCCCGCGTCACTCGCGCCATCTGCCGGTTTTCCAGAAAGACCATCTCGCGGGTGTATTCCAGAATGGCGGGGGTGTCTGAGGCAATGTACATCTCGCCTTCACCCAGGCCCAGGGTGATGCCCCCCGCGTTCCCCAGACGGGCGCAGATGAGGGTGTCCGGCTGCTGGGTGTCCATAACAACGACGGCGTTGGCGCCGCGCAACTGATTGAGGGTTTGGCGCACGCCCGTTTCCAAATCCAGCCCCGCTTCCAGATACCGCTCCACCAACTGAGCAATCACTTCCGTATCCGTGTCCGATTCAAAGCGCACCCCTTCCGCCTGGAGTTCTTCGCGCAGGCTGGCAAAATTTTCTACGATGCCGTTATGAACGAGGACGACACGGCCGTTCATGCTCACGTGAGGGTGGGCATTGCGCTGGCTCGGTTCCCCATGTGTAGCCCAGCGCGTGTGCCCAATGGCAATATGCCCCTGCAAAGGAGATTGAGCCATCATCGTTTCCAGATTGATCAGTTTGCCCACGTCACGGCGGAGGGAGATACGGCCGTTTTGCTCCAGAACAGCGATCCCCGCCGAATCATATCCCCGGTACTCCAGCCGTTTCAACCCTCGCAGCACCACAGACGGCGCCTGCCGCGGGCCAATATAACCTACAATACCACACATAATAAACCTCCATGTTGCGTATTGCGTATTACGTATTGCGTAGCAGCTTTCTCAATACGCAATACGCGATACAAAATGGCGGCGTTCCCTGAATTGTCGTAAACGACTGTCGTAAACGTGGGGGACGCCCCTTCTTTTAGTAATCAGTGTTCAGTAATCAGTATTCAGTTGGCTGACTGAATACTGAACACTGCACACTGACAATCGCCACGCGCTCTACGTTTTGTCGGCCGGTTGCCCGCGCCGGTTTGTCGTACAGCTTCTCGAAGGGGCATAGAAACAGAGTGTGGCATCCCTGGAAGGCATCCGCTGATCTCTCGATTTTCCCTAAATAATTTCCAAAGAAATTATAAATGATTTCCAAAGAAACCATAGGTTAGCGCCCACCTCGCGGTGGAGAACCTTCGCCTCGTCAACCCAGTCTCAAGCACCGATTACCATCCACCGATAACCAATTACCGAAAACCAGGCCCATGCGCTTATCTTGCCCTTGTTAACATCCCGTTTTAGTCGGGAAACAACAATTATTTATAGTGAGTTGCTCTGGTTTGTCAATTCAGATGATACGATCCTTATCTTTCTTTCTATATTTCCATTGACATCCAAAACGTTTTGGTTTATACTGTAAATGTTATCCGAAACGTTTTGGACATGTTTTTGTACTTTACCCTGTTGGCTGCTTTAGGAAGAGGAGCAACACAACTTGGCTGTAACATTAAAAGACCTGGCCCGTGAATTGGGCATCTCCATAACGACCGTATCCCGCGGTTTGGCCGGTTACGATGACGTAGCCGAAGAAACCCAACTGCGTATCAAAGATACAGCAGAACGTTTGGGTTATCAGCCCAACCTGACGGCACGTCGTTTGCAAAAACAACAAACTGGCATTTTGGGTTTCATCATGCCCACATTTGGTCCCCGCTTTTCCGACCCCTTTTTCAGTGAATTTATCGCCGGTATTGGCAATGAAGCGGCGAACCATGATTTTGACCTTTTGGTTTCGACCCATCCGCCGGACAGTGATGGCGAGCGAAAGACTTACCAGCGGGCCGTGACACGGGCCTGGGTGGATGGTTTGATTGTGGTGCGTACCCGCGAGGAAGATGCGCGTATCCAGTTACTCTGCCAGCACAATTTCCCCTTTGTCGCTTTTGGCCGCACCGATGACGAGTATGATTTTCCCTTTGTAGATGAGGACAGCGAAGCCGGGATGCGGGCATTGGTGCAGCATTTCATTGATCTGGGCCACCGGCACATTGCCTTTATCAGTCCGCCTTCCGGCCTGATGTTTGGCCGTTACCGTCTCAAGGGTTTTCAAGATACGATGGCGGACAATGGTTTGCCTGTGCCGTCTGGCTGGATTGTGGAAGGGGATATGACGCAGCGGGGCGGGGCAGAGTTGACGGAGCAAATTCTGGCCCTGACGCCCCGGCCGACGGCCATTTTGGCCGGGAATGATTTGATGGCGCTGGGTGTTATGAACCGTTTGCAGCAGCATGGCTTTACAGTGGGTGAAGATATAGCTGTGGGCGGTTTTGATGATATTCCTCTGGTAGAACATACCCATCCGCCCCTGACGACTATTCACCAGCCTATTTACGAGATCGGCCGGCGCACTTGTGACATGCTGATTGATATTATTAACGGCCGTTCTCCCACCAATCCCCATGTTTTGTTAACCCCCACCCTTGTCGTTCGCGCGTCAAGTGGTCAACCAATAGCCTGATAAGGAGGTGAGCATATCGTAGACGAGTTAGAGACAAGCATTCCGGTAATACCCGTTGTTTATTTTGAGCATATTTCCCAAAAGGAGACCCTGTTATGAAGAAAAGATGGATTATCATTACCCTTTTGTTGTTAGGCGGCATTGTGTTGGCTGCCTGTCAACCGCAGACTGTGGAAGTTACCCGTGTTGTTACGGAAAAAGAAAC
>JAJRTP010000721.1 GCA_024278255.1 Chloroflexota bacterium
CGGCGACACCCTCATCACCCTGGCCGACCTGTACGGCGTCACCCTGTCCGACCTGTACGCCTTCAACAACTTTGACCAGAACACCCTCCTCTCCATCGGCCAGCAAATCATTATCGGCTACTCTGTCTTGCCGGATGGTTCTACCCTCCTGCCCGGCTTCCCCAACGCCCGCGTCAAGCCGGATGGGGCCATCGTCCATGTGGTCACCACCGGAGACACCATGTTGGGCATCGCCTTAACCTATAATTTAACCCTGGATGAACTGGCAGAGGTCAGCGAACTGGCAGCCGATGCCATTTTGCAGTTAGGCCAGGAAGTCGTCGTAGGCCATCGCCCTGTGCCGGAAGAGGTAGGCGGCTCTTCTACCAGCGCGGTTGCGGTGACGGAAACGGCCATACCCGCCACTGCCACTATCGCCCCTTCTCCTACTGCCACAATGACGATAATGCCAACGGCCGTACTTGCCCAGCCAACGGCCGTGCCTGTGGCCTTGAGCGAGGTTGGCAGTGAAGATGGGGGGGATACGGCCGTAACTGCCCCAGCCGACCCCGCCCAACCAGCCAACACCGACATCATTACCCTCGCCGTCGGCATTGCTCTGGGTGTTTTGGGGTTGATGGCTCTGGCCGGGGCGGTGTTACTTTACCTGAGCAAAAGATGACTTTACAGAAAAAACCGCAGAGGACGCAGAGAGCGCAGAGATTTCCAGAGAAAAATCCTGTCAATCCTTCGGCAAGCTCAGAACATGTCCGCGCAATCCGCGGCCTTTTTCAGAAGACGCAAAAGATAAATCCGCAGATGAAAACCGTTTTCTTCCATTTTCACGGCTATCTGGCAGAGCTGCTGCGGGATGCGGGGGAGAAGAAGCCTTTTGTCTGCTCTTTTCAGGAAGCCCAATCCGTGAAGCATCTTATCGAATCGGCTGGTATCCCTCACACGGAAGCAGGCGCGATTCTGGCCAGTGGACAACCCGTTGACTTTAACTATCTGGCGCAGGATGGGGAGCGGATTGACGTTTTTCCGGTGACGGCCGTGCCGTCCCAACTCCCTTCCCTGCAGCCCCCGCCGCCCCGCCCCATCCGCTTCCTGCTGGACAATCATCTGGGTAAACTGGCCCGGCGGCTGCGTCTTCTCGGCTGCGACGTCCTCTATCCCCGCAACCATCTGACCGACGCCGCATTGGCGCAACTGGCCCACGACGAGCAGCGTATCATGCTCACGCGCGACCGGGGCTTGCTGATGCGTAAGCTCATCGTCCACGGCCGTTTGCTGCGCAGCAAAAATACGGAAGAACAGGTTAGAGATGTACTCCAACGTTACAATTTGTATGATGAGATTTCTCCCTGGCAACGGTGTTTGCAGTGTAACGGCCGTCTCCATCCCATCCCCAAAGCGGCCGTTCTGGATCGCCTGGAACCCAAAACTAAACGGTACTACAACGATTTTCAAATGTGCGAGGATTGCGGGCAGATTTACTGGCGGGGCAGCCATTTTGCCAAATTGGAGGAATGGTTAGCGCAGGTGTTGCGTTCTATTCCTGAATAATTTCATTCAGACCGGCTACAATATGCCTCAATTCCTGAGAGGAAACATACCCAATCTTGTTTCCCAGCCTCTTAACAGACAAAGTTCTTATCTGGCTGATTTTTACCCACGATTTTTTAGGCAGCCGATCATCATCCAGTTCAAAAGTTAAGGGGAAACCGGCTTTTTGCGGCCGGCTTGTCAGCGCCATGGCAATCACAGTGCCGGAATATTTGTTGAACGTGTTATTGCTGAGAATCAACACAGGCCGACGACCTGCCTGTTCATGTCCCACCACAGGGTTTAAATCGGCCCAAAAAATATCACCTCTTAATATTCCGGCCATTCGTTCAACTCCGAGGCAAGCCCTTCATCAGCCAACGCCTGTTCAAAATCAGGGTCTAACTTGGCGCATTCCGTTTCAAAGCGATTTTCTTCAATTTCTTGCAGCTTTGCCCGGACGGCTTCCTGAATGACTTTACTTCTACTGGGATACTGCCGTGATTTCACCAGAAAATCAAGACGATTTAACAAATCTTGTTCAATAGTTATCGCAATTTTTGCCGTTGCCATAATACTCAACCTCCACGGTATGACTATATATCATACCAGGAAGATTTGCAAGGTCGGCCGTCTCCACCCCGTCCCCAAAGCGGACATTCTGGATCGCCTGGAACCCAAAACTAAACGGTACTACAACAATTTTCAAATGTGCGAGGATTGCGGGCAGATTTACTGGAAGGGCAGTCATTTTGCCAGGCTGGAGGAGTGGATAGCGCGGGTGGTGCAACGGGATTAGTTAGGGATGGGTTAAGTAGAGGTGGGGTTACGGCCGTCTAACGCCTGCTTCAGCCGCGCTTCGCGTCGGCTGCAAGCCCTGTTAGGCGGCGATCTTCGTTCGTTTATTAAGAAAAAAGATACTTGTGTTGAAATGATGCTATTTTCGCCGAAACTTTCGGCTTTTTAAATTTTCTTTTAGCTTTATCAAGGCTTTCCCACTTATTAGCGGCCTTATTGTTGGTTTTCTCCCAACAATTGTTGCAACAAACTGAATAGCAGGTGATTTGGACAGTAATCCTTTAATGATGTGCTTGACAAATATTTTTGAATCACTTGGTTTTTCAAGTCTTCCAACGGAATATATCGCGGCCTCACGCACAAATTTATCTTCATCTTTTAGTAAGTAAGGTAATTCACTTGAGGGAACACGCCGTAACTCGGCAAGTGCATAGAGGGCAGTTGCACGAACTGTCTCACTTGAGTGTGCTAAACTTTCTCGTAGAATATGTTCTGCTGCATTGTTTCCATCCCTTGCCATTGAAACAAGTATATTTCGGGAATGTAAGCGCAAACTTGGGTTTTCCTTTTGTAGCAAGAGTTCTAGATATCTAAGGGCATGATTCGGCTTATTCTGCCACACGTTTTCAACGAACTCCATCATTATTTCGGGGTTCTTTTCAGCCCTCAGAATTTTTTCTGCAAACAAATATGCTGACGCACTTAGTTTGTCTAGGTTTGCTCGGGTTAAGGCTCTCGCTAATGGTTCACGCCATCGGCTACCCTGTTTGTACATGAATGACCAGATAGAAAATTCAAGAGACTCATCTAACATTGGGACGAGATACGAAATAATACCGTAAACATTTGGGAAATCATCAACGGTCGAAAGAAATGATTTTATATTTTGAATCCGCTGGCTTGAATCTTTAATATTTGCAAGGTGCATTGTGAATTCTCGAGCGATCACATACTCCATAAATTCCTCATAAACAAAACCTACATGTGGAGCAGAGCGTTTTTGACTGGTTGGGATTCTTTCTAAAATGATCCTTTCATCTAGTATTGCTGTATATGGTGAATGGAAAGAATCATAATCTGCCAATCTGGTTGCTTTTTTCATTTGATAAAATGACAAAGCAGTTTTTTGCTTGATTCGCATCGCAGAAGCAATTCTTAATAGTACATCTTCGACTGTTTTTGAAGTTCTATGTGAAAGTTTTAATTGGACATTAGCAACCTTTTTTAACCAATACAAATCAAACAACGGCCTGATCCTTATATCATTAACCATACCCAAGTTAATAGTTTGACCGGCTTGGCGATGTGCCTCGCAAAAGAACCTTAGAAGTAATGGTTGCTTCAATCGCTCTCTTGCTTCATCTGAAAGCGTAACAAAGATTTGATAAGTAGTGAAGTAAAGCTTAAGTGCTTGAGTAAGCTCATCATCCGTAAATTGCTCTAAGCTCAATTGAGAGAAAATATAATCATTCCAGAAATCCCCAGGCTGGAACATGAAGCCGTTCCAATAAATATCGCGGCATGTGAAGATGAATTTTATGTTTTCATCTTTGTACCGTCTCAAAATTGCATTTATATTTTTTCTAAAGACCTGAATGTTCTGTGCTTCATTGATCGCGTCAATAACTACAATAAGTTCTTGATTATTTTCTCGCAATATCTTGAGAATTATCTTGATGAACTTCTGACTGGATAATTGTTCGGGGTAGCCAAGTGACTGTTGCAGGTATTTCTCCAAGCTATATTTTGTTGTAAGTGGAATTACGGAAGCAGAAATAAAAACCGTTGGTTGTCGTTTTCCATATGCTGTGGCCATTGAGCAAGCCAAATTGGTTTTGCCACGCCCAGCAGCAGAGGTGATGATCATTACATTTCGTAGAAGAAAATGAATGTTGCTGACTCGATCCTTGATTTTCTGTGACGAACCTTTGTGCGAGGATATTTGGTTGAGATAATTCCGTAAAGTTTTAATAGATGACGGATTCTTGGCATGGCTGGATATTGTTGCTTTAATTATTGTCGATAATTGGTTAAGAAGTTCGAGCTTTTCTTTGCATTTTTCCAACTCAATAATATCTTCTTCAGAAAAATCACTGTTTTCATCCCTTATCGAATTTGCTAAATTGTCCCGTTGTTCAACCCGTACTCCTTTCTCTGAATTTACACTTGATAACAAACTGCTCAAATTGTCACTAATCTTTTCAAACCGATTTTCTACAAATGCCTGAAGTTCGTTATTTGCTCTCCGTTGAACGTAAAGATCAGATATATATTTATCCCCTACCACTTCTTCAATTTCATGCTCGACTTGGCGTGAGCAATCTCTCATTAAAGTACCTATGTCTTTCGGGGAATTTGCAATTGGAGGTTGATACTTGGGGTTGTGTGCTATTAGAAGCGAACCACTTTGATCTGTTCCAGATAAAGTTGGGTGTTGCGAATATTCAGGATAATTGTCTCTTATTTGCCGCTGAATGTAGTGGCTTAAGTCTACGATTCCTATGAATCGCTTTGTCTTTTCAACGGCTTCACCAGTTTCTATCCCTCGCACAAAATAATAACTGAATAGCCCTTGTTTTAAGTCTTTAAGTTCATGTGAAAGTTGATAATCACGCGAGGATGCAATAAATATTTTTCCTTGCCCAGAAATAGACTGCAAATCTTGGCTACTAATTTCTTCGCCACGATTTTTTACTCCAGGGGACTTTAAGGCTGCACCTGAGCGGCAACAGTCTAGAACTACTATATAGCGGCTTATATTTTTCTCATCGAGGTAAGGGAGAATTCCATCAATAGTCAAATCCGGAGCGGGCGAGTTTAAGTGGGTTAGTATCCGCCATTGCTAAAAATAAGCGCTTTTTCCCTGGGATTACCCTTGAATGCCCAGCAAAATAGACTAATACTAAGTCATCTTGTGATACTGGTTCAAAAAACTCATCAAGAAGATTATCAAAATCATCACGCTTTACATCAAACCTACAAATTGACGTATTTGCAGAAAAGATACTCGTTTGTGAATTAATCAAAAGATCATAAATCAGTTCAGCATCTTTCTTTGCATAATCAAGATCAACAAAGTCCTTGTTTTCGTATTTTGAGTTACCTACTATTAGCAGATGCCGATTCATAATGTATTATCATTCCATCATATGATCTTTACGGTTATGAATAGTGCCAGAAATTGAGTGAATCTCTATTCTGAATTGGAGCTTAATCTTTTCCTGCGCGAGAGGTTTTCTTGGTGTGCTCTCAAAATTTCTTCTGCTTCATTTCGAGTAAGATGTTTAAGCGAAATGACAGAACCATCTTCAAATGTTAGCTGAACTTCAGCATTTGCGTAAATGCCAAATAAATCTTTGGCCATTGTGTAAATTGCCATGAATGTTCCAGTGCTTATAGCATAAACAATAATGTCCGCCCATAGATTCAACTCTCCTCTTGTTCCATCTACAGTTTCTGTAGGAACTTCTAAGTTCAAGCCGTCTACATTATGCAGATTTTCTATAAAATTTGAGGCTATTTGATTGAATTGTTCTAAGTTTTCGTTCGATTCGTTTATGATGGATAACTTTGCAGAATACATTAGACCTCCTAAACATTCGTAATAATTTTCGTCCGCCGTTCAGTTGCTTAAGCTGCGCGCTCATTTCCTTATGGCGCGTCAGCTTTAAGCCTTTGTTAGGGCGGCGTTTTGGTTTGTAGAACGGCCTTAAATTACCAAGATTTTTCATGTTCGGCACAATGCAACTTTACATAAGCCGTCCTAACAATAATAGTCAACCGACTGATGTCGGCATAAAACCCTGTTTTTCATCTTATGCCGCTAATAATTCGGCATTAAAAACTTCGTTTGGTGAGTAATTGCCGTTAAATATTCGGCATAAGGTGAATTTTGGGAGTTTATAACGCCTCCGTTCAGCATAATACCCGTATTCCCTGGCAATTAGCTGACCTGGAAAAAGTATAAAGGTTGCCATATGAAATATCAAGCGTCATTCTGAATGAACTGACAATTCATTTAACAAAGCCTGGACGCCGGCTAGATTTTTGCGCCACTCGATCTGGTTGTGGGTTTCCAGTTCGACGGTGAAGGAGGGGATGCCCTGCTCGGCCAGCCAGTCGCTGGCGTCGCCGGTGACGGGGTAGGCGGTGAACCGCTCAAAGACGGGGTACTCGGCGGCACGGCCGTAAACCCTCCCCAACGCCAAAGAAGCCTCATCCACCGCCTCACACCCACTGCCATACACCCCATTCGCCTTGCTGTGCCAAAAAACCACTAATTCCGGCCGCTGCCGCAGGAAAAAGCGGCGCAGCGCCCGCGTTTCCGGTTCGGAAAACGGCTCTGACCCGCCGCTCACAGTACGGCCGTTCCACTCCGCCTCTGCCACCCAATCACAATTCCAGTTCCGGTTCAGGTCTACCCCGCGGGCATTAAACCGGCCGGGAACCGTAATCAAAGCCACATCCTCAAGGGCAAAACGGCCGTCCTGCCCCGTAATCAAAAACTGCCCGTCCACATTCACCGCCGGAATAATGATCAACGTCACGTCCGCCGGAATCTCCTGCGGGTTGTCCGTAAAGTAGTCAATCAGCCGGTACGCCAACTGAATTGTGTTCCACTCATACCCCCCGTGCATCCCGCCCACCAACACAATTTTGCGCGTACCATAGCCAAACGAATAACTGTCAATCGAACGGCCGTCCACTGTGCGGCCGATAGATTGCTGCACACCATATGCGGCGGCGAAGTTGCCGGGTAGTCGGGTAGTCTCGTAGTCAGGTAGTCGGGTAGTCTCGTAGTCGGTTAGTCTGGTAGCAGGGGTGATGGTTGGCGGGGGCGTTGGGGAGGCGGTTGGTCGGGGGGTAAATGATGGCGTAATGGGCGGCAGGGCGCCGGTTGGTGTGGCGGGGATGAGTGCAGGTTGAGAGGCGGCGGTTGGCAAAACGGCCGTAGGCGCCAGCGTAGGCATGACCGCCGCCGGCACATCCGCCACACACCCCGTCAGCAAAAAGAAAACCGTAAAGACGCAAAGAGCGCAAAGAACAAACTGTCTCCCAGAAAAACCCTCTGCGTCTCCGCGGTGAAAAATCATCAGTCTTGCAGCATTTCCCAGGCCAGATGATACTTTTCCAGACGCACCAAATCTTTGGGCTGCAAGTGGGGGATGCGGCGCGTGTCCATGTTATGCTCCAAATCGGCCAGCTTCACCCGCCGGGGCAATGGATGAGGCTTAATCGCCGCCACATATGCCTCATACGACACGTCCGCCTCATGCGTCAGCAGTCGCAGCGCCGCCAGAACCGCCTCCGGGAAGCCCATCGCCGCCAAATCGGCAAAGGTCACGGCCGTATCCTCCACCACATCATGCAATACGGCCGTCATCATCTCCACCTCCGTCTCCATCTGCATCATCAAATGCAGCGGATGCAAAATATACGGCCGTCCATCCTTCCCCACCTGCCCCTCGTGCGCCTCAACCGCCAACATAATTGCCTTTTCCAACATCCCATCACCTTGTCACCTTGTCACCTTGTCACCCCGGCCGAACATGCCCATCCCCCACAACCACCCATTTATACGTCGTCAACTCCTCCAATCCCATCGGCCCCCGCGCGTGCAGCTTTTGCGTGCTGACCGCCACCTCCGCCCCCAGACCAAACTGACCGCCGTCATTAAAGCGGGTACTGGCATTGACAAACACGGCCGAAGAGTTAATCGCATTGACAAACCGGGTGGCGTTGCGCCAATCATTCGTCAAAATCCCGTCACTGTGTTCCGTACTGTGCTGCTGGATGTGGTCAATCGCCTCGTCCAGCCCGTCCACCACCTTCACCCCCAAAATCAGCGCCAGCCACTCCTGATCAAAATCCTCCGGGCCGGCCGGAACCACCTGCGCCCCGCCACTGTCCGCCTGCAAAATTTCCAACGCCTGCCCCGTGGCCCGCAGTTCCACGTCCGATTGGGCCAGCCGCGCCGCCATCCGGGGCAAAAATTCAGCAGCAATGGCCGGATGCACCAACGCCGTATCCAGTGAATTGCACACGCTGGGCCGCTGCACTTTGGCATTTTCAACGATGTCCACCGCCTGGGCCAAATCGGCCGTTTCATCCACATAAAGATGGCAAATACCGATGCCTCCGGTGATGACCGGAATACTGCTCTGTTCCCGGCACAATTTATGCAGCCCCGCCCCGCCCCGCGGAATAATCATATCCACGTATTCGTCCAGGCGCAGCAGTTGGGCCACCAACGCCCTGTCCGGATCGTCAATGTATTGCACGGCCGTACCTGGCAGCCCCACCTTCTCCAACGCCGTCTGAATCACCTGCACCAATGCCAGATTACTGCGCAGCGTCTCCTTCCCCCCGCGCAAAATCGTAGCATTGCCCGTTTTCAGACTCAGCGTGGCAATGTCAATGGTCACATTCGGCCGGGCTTCATAAATAACGCCCAGCACACCAATAGGGATGCGGCGACGGCTCAGGCGCAGGCCGTTGGGCAGCACCCGGCTTTCTATATCGCCGCCTACCGGGTCTGGCAGATCGGCTACCCGGCGCGTATCGGCCGCCAGCGCTGCCACCCGTCCTTCCGTCAGCAGCAGCCGGTCCAGCAGCGCGTCGCTCAAGCCTTTGTTACGGCCGTCCGCAATATCCTGGGCATTCTCCGCCAAAATCAGGTCAGACTGCGCCTCAATTTCCGCTGCAATCGCCAAAAGCGCTTCGTTTTTTACGGCCGTCGTCAACGTCGCCAACTGCCTACTCGCCACCTGCGCCGCTTGTCCCATTGTTATTAAATCAGTCATACGTCATCTCCTTCCAAAATGTAGGGCGATTTGGCAAATCGCCCCACGACTTTTCAAACCAAAATCATATCATTCCGATGCACCGCTACCGGGCCATAAGCATAGCCCAGGACAGCCTCAATGTCATCAGATTGGCGGCCGGCGATGCGCGTCAGGTCGGCGCTGGTGTACCGGGTGATGCCTCGCGCCAGTTCACGGCCGTCCGGCCCCTGAATACTGATGCTGTCTCCCCGCGTAAACTCGCCTGCCACCTGCACAATACCCGCCGGTAACAGAGAACTACCATTCGCCGTCAACGCCCGCGCTGCTCCCGCATCAATTGTGATACTGCCGGACGGCCGTAACCCCGCATAAATCCACCGTTTCCGATTCTCCAACGGCGACTCCAGTGCCGGGAAGCGCGTCCCCACCGCCTCACCCGCTACCGCCCGGCGAATAATATCCGGCGCGCTGCCCGCCGTAATAATCACATCCGCTCCCGCCCGCCGGGCAATATCCGCCGCTTGCAGCTTCGTCGCCATACCTCCCACGCCCAGGCCAGTCACACTGTCCCCGGCCAGCGCCTTAATCGTCTCATCAATCTCCGCCACTTCCGGGATGAGCTGCGCCTCCGGGTCTGTGCGCGGATCGGCCGTAAACAAACCCGGCTGATCCGTCAGCATCAACAGCAAATCTGCCTCCGCCAACATCGCTACCAGCGCCGACAAATTGTCATTATCCCCTACCCGAATCTCCTCGGTGGCTACCGCGTCATTCTCATTCACAATGGGGATGATGCCATGTTCCAGCAGCGTGTGCAGCGTATCCCGCGCATTCAAAAAACGATTACGGAAATCCAGATCAGACCGCGTCAGCAAAATCTGGCCCACGTGAATACCGTAAATCTCAAAATACCGCTCATACTGGTGCATCAATTGGCTCTGCCCCACTGCCGCCAGCATTTGCTTGTTGCTCAACGTTGGCGCCAACACCGGAAAATCCAACTGGTGCCGCCCCACCGCAATCGCCCCCGACGTACACACAATCACATCCTTGCCCCGCTTGTGCAAATCAGCACATTGGCGCACCAATTCCACCATATGCGGATGATCCAGACTGGGCGTACCGCCGGTTAAAACACTGGTTCCTAACTTTATGACAACTCTTTCATACATATCTGCAAAACCCTTATCAAATTCGCTCAATCGAGTAAAATAGGTGCGTTACACTACGTTTACAATGGCGTCAGGCCCATAATTGCAGTCTCGTATTACAATCATTATTTCTAATGCGCCTGATGTTAGCAAACAATAATTGATTTTTACTCAAACCTGTAAAGCAGGCAAAGGAGAACCTTGTGAAAAAAGCAACAACAGTTCAGGATTTAATTGATTCGCTTGATGGCGCTGTCACTGTCATCGGCAATGTATTAAAAGTTCAAGATCAATTCCAACTCCCTGGCAAAATAGAATACCTGGTCAACAGCGCCGTCTTCAGCGAAGGGTTGACCCGTGACACAGCCCGCTGGCTCATCTGGGAGATTGCTCAGGAAATCGGCATTTACGTCGCTTCCATCCACGACCTGTATATGGAGATTGGCAAAGGCGCCGTTCCTACCACCTTCACCGTACCGGCGATGAACATTCGGGCCATGAATTACAACACTTCCCGCGCTGTTTTCCGAGCCGCCAACAAGTATGACGCCGGCGCCATGCTTTTTGAGATTGCCCGCTCGGAAATGGGCTATACGGATCAACGGCCGTTAGAATACACCATTTGCATCCTGGCTGCCGCCATCAAAGAAATCTACCGCGGCCCCATCTTCATCCAGGGCGACCATTTCCAGGTTTCCCCGGCCCGCTTCCAGCAAGACCCGGACGCCGAAATCCAGGCCATCAAAAATCTGATGGACGAGGCCGTCGCCGCCGGATTCTTCAACATTGACATAGACACCTCCACCCTGGTAGACCTGAGCTACGACACCCTGGACGCCCAGCAAAAAGACAACTACGAACAATGCGCCGTCCTTACCAAACACGCCCGCGCCATTGAGCCGGACGAGATCATCATCTCCCTGGGCGGCGAAATCGGCGAAGTAGGCCACAAAAATTCCACCGTAGAAGAACTCCACGCCTTCATGCAAGGCTACCTCAAAGAAACAGAAGGCTATACCGGTATCTCCAAAATCTCCGTGCAAACCGGCACCAGCCACGGCGGCGTCGTTCAGGCTGATGGTACCCTGGCTGAGGTTAATGTGGATTTTGACACCTTGCACGATCTGGGTCAGGCTGCCCGTGAAGATTACGGCTTAGGCGGCGCGGTACAACACGGCGCATCCACCCTGCCGCCCGATATGTTCCACAAATTCCCCGAAGTGGGTACCGTCGAAATCCACCTGGCTACCGGCTTCCAGAACATCATCTACGACCACCTGCCTCCCGCCCTGGTAGAGGAAGCTTACGATTACCTGCGGGAAAATCTGAAAGGTGAATGGAAAGAAGGCATGACGGAAGACCAGTTCCTCTACAAAACCCGCAAAAAAGCCATCGGTCCCTTCAAGGAAGCCTGGTGGAGTCTGGACGAAGGCAAAAAAGAAGAAATCGGCGCTGTTTTGCAAACCCAGTTTGAATTTCTGTTCGACCAACTCAACATCAGCAACACCCTCCCCCTGGTGACCGAACTCATCCCCCAGGTGCCCATGCGCATAAGCCGCCCCACCGAAGCCGCCGCTGCTGTGGAAGCTGAAGACGTGAGCGATTTAGATGATTAGCCAACCGTAGGGCGATTTTGAAAATCGCCCCACAATAGAAAATGGAGGCTGGAGGTTGACATAATCTCCGGCCTTTTTTATTGACAACCTATCAGGCAATACCTATACTCTAGACCTGACAGGTTTTTTAAATCATGTTTTGGCGGCAGATTCTTTTAGAGAAAACCTGTCAGGTCTGAATAGTTTGACAATGTTAGATTTAAGGGCTGAGAGCTTTTCTCAGCCGAGATTTACGAGAACGAGTTCGATTATCAAGATGTTTGACA
>JAJRTP010000722.1 GCA_024278255.1 Chloroflexota bacterium
AGAGATTGGCGGTTGGAGATTGGGGATTCGGGGATGCGGCGCGTCAGTTACTTAACAAAAATCCCCTCTGCGCCCTCCGCGCCTCTGCGGTTCACCCAAACCCAACTGGCAACCGCCCTGGCCTTCGTCCTGGGATTGGGGATGAGCAACCACGTCACTACCGTTTTCCTCATCCCGCCCAGCCTGCTCACCCTCTTTTTTGCCTGGCGGCAGGCCAAAAAGATGCTGGTGGAAGATTATTACATGCAGTTTGGCGACTATTCCCTGCTGAATGCGGGCTGGCGTTTCTTCCTCAAGCTGGCGGCGGCGTTTGCCCTGCCCTTGCTCCTGTACGCCTACCTGCCCCTACGCTGGCAGGCGGTGAACGGGGAAGCGATGGGGCTGGCCCGCTTTGTGGATTGGGTAATCGGCGGCCGTTTTCAGGGGGCGCTGCAATTGACGGCTTGGCTGCGGGACATGACCCGGTACGAAATCATCGGCCGTCTCCTGCTGGAAAACTGGGGCTGGGTTAATCTGGTATTGATTATTTTTGGCTTCCTCTACTTGCTGCGGCGCAACTGGCGCACGGCCGTCACCCTTTTTCTCGTCTGGCTGGGCTATATCTTCTACGCCCTCAATTACTATGTCCCCGATTTGGGCGTCTTCATCATCCCGGCGCATTTGGTGATGGGGATTTGGTGGGCTGTGGGGGCGGCGGGGGTTTTGGAGGTTGGCGGTCGAAGATTAGCGATTAAATCAACCAATCTCCAGTCTCTTATGGCTACCATTCTCATCCTGCCTATGCTGCTGCTGACCATCAACCATTGGCCGTCCCTTGATCAATCGGGGGATGACGGGCTGTTGGGGTGGGGTACGGCCGTACTCAACCAACCATTAGCCCCCAACGCCGCCATCCTGGCCGACAGCGAAAAAATCGCCCCCCTCTACTACTTGCAGCAGGCGGAAGGGGTGCGTCCCGACCTGGACATCATGGTGCTGCCGGACGAGGCCGCCTACCGGGCGGAATTAGACGCGCGGCTGGCGCAAGGGCAAACTGTCTATCTGGCCCGCTTCCTGCCGGGTCTGCAAGGCGTCTATCACCTACGCTCCCTCGGCCCCCTGACTGAAGCTGCCAGCGCGCCAATTACTCAATTATCCAATACCCCGATTACCCCAACCAACCACACCTTCGGCCCCATCCAATTGGTTGGCTATGCGCTGGAACAGGCGGCGGATGAAGGGAATACGGCAGTCACCCTCTACTGGCAAACGGAGGAAACGATTAGCGACCCGTTACACGTTTATTTACGCTGGGAGGGCTACGAGCCGACGCCGGGGCAGCATCCGGCCAACGATTTTTATCCGACCAACGCCTGGCAGCCGGGCGAAATTGTACCGGATTACCACGAATGGCCCCGCCCCATCCTGACCGAACCGCAGGAGTTGACTCTGCAAGTGGCCCTGGCCCCACCCTTCACCCCGCCGGAAGCGTTGGAATGGCAGACGATTACCACCGTGGCATTACCAGCTGCGGAAATGATGGAATTGCCACGGCCGTATCGCGCTCAAATCGGCAGCGTGGTCATCGGCACAGCCGACTTCCCCAACCAAATCCGCCACCAAACCCCGCTCCCCCTGCGCCTTTCCGGCCTGGGCAGTCCCGCCAACCTGCAATTCCGCCTGCAAGAAATTCCGCCGTCCTCTCAATTCCTCACTCCCTCATCCCCCCACTCTCTCACGCCCTTCACCCTGGGCACCGAACTGGACACCAACCTGCCCAACGGCCGTTACTACCTCACCATCAGCCAACCAAATACCCCCGCCCAATGCGGCTGGATGCAGCCAGCGACGGATAGCTGCTCGTTAGGAGAAGTGGAAATTAGCGGCGTGCCTTTGCCGGATACGGCCGTGAATTACGACGACAAAATTGCCCTCCTGGACGTCACCATTCCCGACAAAACCTTGCAACCCGGCAGCCAACTTAATCTTGACATAACCTGGCTAACTCTGAGCGACATGGCCGAAGATTACACCGTCTTCCTCCAGGTGGTGGATGCCAGTGACCGCATCGTGGGACAGGTGGACAGTTGGCCTTTGCAGGGGACGTATCCCACCAGCCAGTGGACGCCGGGTGAGACGATTACCGACCCTTACACCATTCAATTGGACAACGACCTGCCGCCCGGCGCTTACCGCTTGCTTATCGGCTGGTATTTGTTGGGGAACGGCCGTCGCCTGCCCGTCCTCAATGCTGATGGTTTGCCCATCAACGACAAACTCGTCATCCCAGACCTGAGTGTTCCTTAGAAAAAACAAATTTGGGGGTAACTTTTAGGTGCTTGCGGTTTTATTCTTGGTGCGGCAATTAACGAAAAACAAGCAGAACCCAAACGGCCGTATGTTGCTATAATAAAGCACGTAGCCCGATTTTGTAAATCGGGGCGATTTACAAAATCGCCCTACTGAAGGAGCAAAGGCGTTTGATACGTCAATAGATTATGAACTTACCAACAATTATTCAAGGCGGCATGGGCGTCGCCATTTCCAACTGGACATTGGCTAACGCTGTCGCCAGTGAAGGGTATTTAGGCGTCGTGTCCGGCACCGGCGTGGCCCAAATTATGATTTCCCGGCTAATGGATGGGGATGAAGGGGGGCACGTGTGCCGCGCTCTGCGCCACTTCCCCTTCCAGCAAGCGGTACAGCGCATCATTGACAAGTATTACGTCCCCAATCCGCCCACGCCCAAGCAGCCGTACATCCGCCCGCCCATGTGGCAGATCAACCCGGCCCAATCTCTGAATGAAGCGACCATTGTGGCGAATTTCGTGGAGGTCTTTTTGGCTAAGGAAGGCCACAGCAATCCGGTAGGCATTAACCTGCTGGAAAAAATCCAGATGCCCACGATAGCTTCCCTGTACGGGGCGATGCTGGCTGGCGTGGATGTGGTCATCATGGGTGCCGGGATTCCGGTGCAGATTGCCGGGATTCTGGACAAGTTAGCCAATCATGAACCAACCAGTTACCGGCTGGACGTGGTTGGCGCGGCGGGGACGGATGATTACCGCCTCCATTTTGATCCCCAAGCGGTTTTTGAGGAAGATGTGACGGAAGTAGGAGAGTTGAAACGGCCGTACTTCCTCCCCATCATCTCCTCCTTCATCCTGGGCAAAGCCCTGATCAAACGCTCCACCGGTGAAATCAACGGCTTCGTCGTAGAAATGCCCACCGCCGGAGGCCACAACGCCCCGCCGCGCGGCAAAGTGCAACTGGACGAAAACGGCGAACCGATTTACGGCAAAAAGGACGAGGTGGATTTCTCTAAAATCAAAGCGCTGGGGCTGCCTTTCTGGCTGGCCGGCGGCTACGATTCGCCGGAAAAATTACAGGAAGCGCTCGACGTCGGGGCGGCCGGCATTCAGGTGGGCACCTCTTTCGCCTATTGTAACGAATCCGGCATGGATAACGATCTCAAGCGGCAAGTCATCCGGCAGGTATTGGATGAGTCCGTGACCGTGCGCACCGATCCCCGTGTTTCGCCGACCGGCTTTCCTTTTAAGGTGGTGCAGCTTGCCGGCACGATGGCCCAGCCGGACATTTACGAAGCCCGCCCCCGCCTATGCGATGTGGGCTTACTGCGCAACATTTATAAAAAGGAAGATGGCAAAGTGGGTTATCGCTGCTCATCCGAACCGGTGGATCAATATCTGAAAAAGGGGGGCGCGCTGGAAGATACGGTGGGCCGGGGCTGCCTGTGCAATAATTTGTACGCCAGTTGCGGGATGGCCCAACACCGCCGGGACGGTTACGTGGAAATGCCCATCGTCACTTCGGGGGATGGGCTGCCGGGGATTGGCAAATATGTGCAAGCGGGGCAGGACAGCTATACGGCGCGGGATGTGCTGGATTATTTGACGGGCGGGTGAGGTGAAAATTGGTTCATTCTTGGAGAATGAACCAATTTGGCGCAAAGAGCATGAGGCAGCGACTTCGACGCACAAAACTGGGACGCAGGTTACGGCCGTTTCGCGCCGTCATTCGGGATACATTGCTCCTGCTGCGCCAATTCTTTTGGCCGGTCATCCTGTTTTCTCTGGCGGTGCTGGTGGGCAGCCTCATCTATCACAACATCGCCAGAGAAACCGGCGAAGCGGTGGGCGCGGCGCACATCAGCGAAGCCTTTTACCAGGTATTGGGCCTGACTTTCTTTAGCCCGCTGGGGGACAATCTACCCAACGATTACCGTTTGAAACTGTTTTATTTCATCATGCCCGTCCTGGGATTGATGTTTCTGGCCATGGGGATTGCCGATTTCAGCATCCTCTTGTTTAACCGGAGCAAACGCAGTGAGGAGTGGGAAATGGCTGTTGCCTCTACCTTTAGTAATCATATTGTCTTGATTGGCCTGGGCCATCTGGGTTTTCGCGTGACCAAAGAGCTGCACGAACTGGATTTGGACGTGGTGGTCATTGAGCTGAACCCGAATGAGGAACTGGTTGATTATACCAAGCAGAGCGGCATCCCGGTTATTCCCGGTGACGGCCGTCAGGAAAGCAACTTACGCGCGGCCGGGGTAGTCAAAGCGCGGGCGCTGGTTATCTGCACCCAGCACGACAGCATGAACCTGCAAATTGCCTTTACCGCCCGTAAATTGAACCCGGAGATCAACATTGTGGTGCGTATTTTTGACGAAGATTTTGGGGAAGCTCTGGAAGAACAGTTTGGCTACCACGCCCTGAGCGCCACCGGCATGTCCGCCCCGGCTTTTGCTGCCGCCGCCGCCAACGTAGACATCACCCGCCCCATCACCGTGGAAGGCGAATCGTTCAGCCTGGCCCGGATTGATATTGCCCCGCAGTCGCGGCTAATCGGTTTGTCGGTGGAGGAAGTGGAGCAGAATTACAACGTCAGCGTGGTTCTGCTGCGCCGGGACCACGAGTCAGAGTTTCACCCGGCCAGCGAGCGCTGCCTGTGTGATACCGACGTCATTGCGGTGCTGGCCGGTCACCGCGAAATCAGTCGTTTGGTGGATGATAGCGGGTGAGTACAACAGATGGAGGAAGGAACAGATTTTTTTACCCACTAGAAGTTCAACTTCTTTGAGAAGTTGAACTTCTGCAATCTTCCCGGCGGGCAGTCAACAAACGCTCTAACAAACGCTCACCCCGTCCTCGGCCACGCAAAGCCAGAAGCGCAAAATCGTCAATCGGTAAAGACGAAGGCGCCGTAGCCGACGACACGGTCTTTTGGCCCGGCCGTGTCGCCGGAGTTGCGCAGGTCTACGGCCGTACCCCGCCACTCTTCCCTTTTCGCCATTTCCAGTAGCCCCCGGATAGGAATACGGCCGCACGCGCTGTCGTGCCCTAACTTCTCCGGCTGCAAATGGGTGATGGCCTGGGCCGTAGCCGCATCCAGCCGCCGGGCGGTGGCGTAATCGTGGTAATGGCTCAGGTCGGAACTGATGACGATGCGAGTGGTGGGATCGTCCTGGAACAGGGCCAGG
>JAJRTP010000723.1 GCA_024278255.1 Chloroflexota bacterium
CCCACGCCAACGAAGCCCTCACAACCCTGCTTTACAACAAAGCCATAGACCCGGACCAACTGACCGGCCAACTTGCCCACGACATCATCCAGCTAAAAAGCGGCTCTCTGGACGAGTTCATTCAAACCGTGACCGCTTCCGGTGACGAGTACCCCCAATGGGCTACCGATTTACAGCCCGCGCATGGCGAAGCGGTACCCGTCCTCATCAGCGGCGCGCCTATCCATGATGAAGAAGGCCGGGTCAACGAGATGATTTTTGTTTTCAGCGACCTGCGCCAGATTCGGGAAGTAGAACGGATGCGGGACGATTTCTTCCACGGCATCATCCACGAACTGCGCACACCGTTAGCCACCATCCTCATGTATGCCCGGCTGCTGCGCGAAGGTAAGGCGCAGGACAAGGAAAAGGCCGACCGCTTTCTGGGAGTCATTGAGCGGGAAAGTGACCGGCTGCAAAAAATGGTGCGGCAAATGCTGGAATTGGTTAAAATGGAATCGAGCGAGTTCCGTCACGGCTTGGAACCTGTCTACCTGAACCCATTGTTTGACGAAATGCTGCCCCCTCTGGCCGATCGAGCCACAGAAAAAGGGTTAACTTTTCGGCAAAGAGTACAGCAGAATTTATCGCCGGTTTCGGGTACGTCGGAAACATATTATCTCATTTTTAAGAATCTGATTGACAATGCCATTAAATTCACTTTGGCGGGCAGTGTGCGGGTACATGTCCAGCAAGAAGGCGATTCGATTTTCGTCAAGATACAGGATGAAGGGATTGGCATTCCCCAACAGGCGGTACCCAATTTGTTTGGCCGCTTTTTTCGGGCGCAAACGGCCGTAGAACGGGGCATTGCCGGCACGGGACTGGGACTCTACATGGTCAAAGAAGCGGTGGCACATTATAATGGCACTATTACCGTGGACAGCGAACCGGGCAAAGGCACGACGTTCACGGTGCAGTTACCTGTTGTAAAGGAGTAGCGTATTGCGTATTTCGTATTGCGTAATGAACTGCGAAATACGCAATGCGCAATACGCAATACGATGAAAAACATTTACCTCGACCACGGCGCGACGACGCCGGTTCACCCCCAAGTTATTGAAGCGATGCTGCCTTACTGGACGGATTATTACGGCAATCCGTCGTCAGGCCACGCTTACGGCCGTGCCGCCAGTTTTGGTCTGGAAGAAGCCCGCCGCACCATTGCCGATTTGCTCCGCGCCCAACCAACTGAAATTGTGTTTACCGGCTGCGGCTCGGAAAGTGATAATCTGGCGGTGCGCGGGGCAATGTGGGCCGCGCGGGCCAACGGCCTGGGCAACCATCTGATTACCAGTTGTATTGAACATGAGGCGGTGCTGGAAACGGCCGTGCAACTGCGCGACTATTTCGATTTTGACCTGACGATTCTGCCGGTGGATGAGTACGGCCGTGTCTCCCCCGCCGACGTACAGGCCGCCATCCGCCCGGACACCGCCCTCATCACCGTCATGGCCGCTAATAACGAAATTGGCGCCTTACAGCCTATCCAGGAAATCGGAGCCATGGCCCGCGATTACGGCATTCTTTTCCACACAGACGCCATCCAGGCGGCCGCCACGACCCGCTGGAATATGGGGGAGATGCCCATTGATTTACTTAGCATTGCCCCACACAAATTTTACGGGCCGAAAGGGGTGGGGATTCTCTACGTGCGGCAGGGGATTGAGTTGGTTTCTTCACTTACAGGCGGGGGACAGGAAGACGGCCGTCGTTCCGGCACCGTCAACGTAGCTTTTGCCATCGGCGCAGCCAAAGCATTTGCTCTGGCCCAAAGCGAGATGGCTGAGCGTATCGCCCATTACACCACCCTGCGCGACCGGCTCATCCAAGGCATCCTGACCGCCATCCCACCCGAAGATATTGTCCTCACCGGCCATCCTGTGCAGCGGCTGCCCCACCACGCCAGCTTTGCCCTGCGCCACCTCAGCGGCAATGATCTGCTCATGCACATGGACATGGCCGGTATCAGCGCCAGCAGCGGTTCCGCCTGCAAAACAGGCAACCCCAAACCCTCCCCCATCCTGGAAGACATTGGCCTGGGTGCAGAATGGACAACCGGCGGCCTGCGCTTCACCGTCGGCACACAAAACACGCCGGAAGACATTGAGTACGCCATCAACACTCTGCCGGACATAGTAACCAAAGTAGGTCAAATCAGTTTGTCCTTGTAGGGCGATTTTGTAAATCGCCCCCCAGGAACGATTTACAAAATCGTTCTACGTGAGAAAATGCGTCAATCAACGAACAAAAAACGTGTCGTCGTGGCTATGAGCGGCGGGGTAGATAGCTCCGTAGCCGCGGCTTTACTGGTAGAGCAGGGGTACGAAGTCATCGGCATGATGATGCGTCTGTGGAGTGAACCGGGCATCGGGGCCAGCGCCCCGCTCAACCGCTGCTGCACGCCGGATCAGATGGCCGATGCGCGGCGGGTGGCCGGACTGTTGGGCATTCCTTTTTACGTGGTGGATGCGCAGGATTATTTCCGGGCCACGATTGTCCAGTTCTTCATTGA
>JAJRTP010000724.1 GCA_024278255.1 Chloroflexota bacterium
AGCAAGGCGTTCAGGTAAGTCCTTAATTTCGTTAAGATTTAAGCCCCATTGGGCAAGAAGGTTTTTTTTGAGTGTTCATGCGCTATTTATACAGGAAACGGCTCTCATGAGCCTAATTTAACATTGTCAAAGTAATTACCAATAATGCAAGCTGCCTCATAATCTATGTAACAACTGCCTGTTTGCCTGATAGTTTATTCGCTTTGGCTTACATATCATGTTTGATAGGTCTGTGTGGCCGGTTATCAGGCTAAAAATATTCGGGTGTCAAGCCGGCAGTGCGTATAAATGATGGTCTGTAGACCCAATATATACCACACCGTCTACAATTGTGGGCGAAGCAATAAAGGGATGATTTGTATCAAAGCGCCATTGTAGCGCACCTTTCTTAACATTTAAGCAATACACAGTGCCATCGGTAGAACCAAAGTATACGGCATCATTCCAAACGGCCGGTGAAGAGGCTACCTGTCCGCCTGTCTCGAAGGCCCAAAACTGCCGCCCGGAATCCATGTCCAGCGCATACAAATTCCCGTCTGACGAACCAATAAACACAGTGCCATTATGCACAATGGGGGAAGAAACAACAGGCCGTCGGGTGCGATGTCGCCAAATCACCCAACCGGAGCGGGCATCCAGTGCGTAAACAGTAGCGTCCAGAGAGCCGACAAAAACGATCTCGTCCACCACGGCCGGCGAAGAAAGAATGCCCCGCTTGGCCTGCGCCTGCCACACAACCTTGCCTGAGGCCATTTCCAGGCAGAAAATATAACCACCTTCGGTGCCAAAAAAGACCCATTCGTCACCCACGAAGGCAGTGGTACGTACCGGCGCATACGCTTTGGTCTGCCAGATTCTACGGCCGTGTTTCACATTCACCGCGTAAAAATTACCGTCATCCGAGCCAAAAAACACATGATCATAAGCCACGACCGGGGAAGAGTAGATTGAGCCTTCCGTGCCAAAACGCCAATTCTGGCGGCCGGTCCGCTTCTGAATAGAATACAAATAATTATCGGCCGAGCCAATGAACACGTCATCTTCATAAATAAAGGGTGACGAGCCGCCAATACTGTCCGTGGCCGGGAATTTCCAGATGAAGTCGCCGGAATCAGCCCGCAGCGCATAAAGATTGTTGTCATATGCGCCCACATAAACCGTGTTGTTCTCTACGGCCGCTTTTCCCCGAATCTCATCTTCACACTTAAACTTCCACAAGGGCTGCACCTGAGAACTGGTCACTTGCGTTTGTGGAGTGTCTGGGCCAGTCTCTTCAGCCACCACCACCCCTAATGAGGCCAGCGTATCGGTCCCATTGTCCGGCATACCTACCGGCTGTTGTAATAATTCCAACGCTTTTTGCAGTTCCCGCGCATCGGCAAAACGCTCTTTGGGATCATACGCCAGACAACGCATAATGATGGCTTCAAAGGCCGGGGTGATGTAGGGATTCACTTTGCCGATGGGGCGTTCTGTAAAAGTGAAAGGCGGTTCCAGCCGCGGGTCTTGTTTGGTCAGGAGATGGTGCAGGGTGGCCCCCAACGCATAAATATCCCCGGCCGGTTCTGCCTGCCCGCGATACTGTTCCGGCGGGGAATAGCCTTCCGTACCGATCATGGTGCCTTTACTGTCCATCTCGAATACTTTGGCAATACCAAAGTCAATGAGGCGGATACGGCCGTGCTGGTCCAGCATAATATTGGAAGGTTTGACATCGCGGAAAACAATCGGCTTCGGCTTTTGCTCATGCAGGTAAGCCAGCGCATCACAAACCTGAATCGTCCATTCAATCGCTAAATCCTGATCCAGATAATCGTACTGCTCTTCCAGCCACTGCTCCAAATCCTTGCCCCGAATGAGGTCTAAAACCAGATAAGAACGGTCCGATTCAGAGAAATAGTCGGTGATTTTGGGGATGGCCGGGTGGTCCAGGGTAGCCAACATACTGGCTTCCCGCTCAAACGTTTTGATGGTTAGCTCCCGCATCTTGGGGTCTGGTGTAGAGATAACCATTTCTTTAATGGCGCACAGCTTGGTGACGTTAGTAAAGCGCATATCTCGCGCCTGATAAACAGAGCTAAAACCACCCGCGCCTAAATTACCCACAATCTGGTAACGGTCTTGCAAGGTGTCACCCGGCTGTAGGCCGGCGCGGTGGACTTTGCGCTGCCGCCCGCGTTTACTCGCTAGTTGTCTGGTCGTTAATCGCCCCATAGATAATGCCAACCTCTTTTGGTCGTGGGCTTATTATAAGTTGAGGGTGTGCAAATAATCAAGCAAACAGTACATATCCGCCACATCCGCAGTTACCGCCGGCGCCAGAGGCGTTCTCCGCCAACTTTTTCAGCGTAAGCGGAAATTTGCCGGATGAGATCGGCACGGCCGTTGAAAAACGTGCTGACCTGCGAAACATACGCCTCAATTGCCTTCGCCTTGGCTTGCAGCGCCTCGTCAGAAAGGGGGATGGTTACGGCCGTCCATTCCGGCGACTCCGGGGGAATTATTTCAGTCAGCATACCCGGTATTTGCACATAAGGATAATCTTCATAATAGAACAGATCGTCCCCAAAAACTATCTCGGCCGCTTGCCGCACAATCTGATGATCCACGTGTTTTCCCACAGTTAGCGGGGCAATGATACGGCCGTGCCGCGGCAACTGCGCCAATCGTTCCGCCAACGCCTGCACCAAAGGCTCGTCAGCCGGATGAATGCTGCCCGTAATTTGCGCCCAATCTTCATAAAGGGGCTTGTTCTCTGCATCTGTGCGATAAATACAGTCCGGTACAGCCCAATGCAGGTAATCTGCGCCCAAAATATGGCTGGCAGCAATGTCTTCTACCCGGCGCTGCGCCACTACGTCGGCGCCAAGCTGCCAGCGTTCGTGCAGCATGTCCGCATAGCCGGATTGGGCCGATCCGGCCGGATTGCCAGCCATGATAGTGAGGATGAGAATGTGTTGACCGACGGCCGTAGCCTGGAAAATCTGTCCCCCGCAGGACAGCGCCGCATCATCCAGATGGGGCGAAAGATAGATAGCATCGTATTGTTCATTCATAGTTTAGTAAGCGGCCAACAATAAATCATCTGAAATGGAAGGCCGCTTACTCGAAGCCCGTTCGCCAATTCCGCCAACTTATTTGCGAACGGGCACTTATTGGCTTGCCTGTCCATAGCCTACTATAATTACCCCATGGAAAAACAACTTACCCACCTGGATCAGAGCGGCCGGGCGCGCATGGTGGATGTGGGCGGCAAAGCGGAAACCGAGCGCATCGCTGTCGCTCGCGGTTCTGTCCAGATGCAGGCTGAAACCTTACAGCTTATTATAGAAGGAAATATGAAAAAGGGGGATGTTTTGGGCGCGGCCGAATTAGCCGGGGTGATGGGAGCCAAACGCACCAGCGATCTCATCCCCCTCTGCCACCCCCTCATGCTGAATCAGGTGAAGGTGGTTTGTACGCCTAATGAAGCCGGCAGCCGGGTGGACATTGAAGCGACCGCCCGCGTAACGGGTAAAACGGGGGTAGAGATGGAGGCATTAACGGCCGTATCCATCGCCGCTCTCACGATTTATGACATGGCCAAAGCCGTAGACCGCAGTATGCGCCTCAGCGACATCCGCCTGGTGCGCAAAGAAGGCGGGCGCAGCGGCGCCATTGTTTTGGAGGAGTGAACCACGGATGACACGGATTTCAAAGGATTAACGCGGATAAAAATCCGTGTTAATCCGTCTGATCCGTCAAATCCGCGTATCTATTCATGGAATTGGAAATCAGACTTTTTGCCACACTGCGGGACAAGGCCGGACAAGACCGGATTCAGATCACGTTGGCAGAACCGGCTACAGTGGGCGACGTGATGGCGGCTGCGGCCGCCGCTTACCCCAAGCTGGCGGAGGCATTGGACAGCTCGATTGTCTCGGTGAACAAGGCATTTGCGGGGGAGGATACGGCCGTACACCCCGGCGACGAAATCGCCATCTTTCCCCCGGTCAGCGGCGGCAGCGATCTGCCCTGGCCTACCTATTTTGCCATCACCACGGCTGAACTGGATTTTAATGAGATTCACCAGCGGCTGGTGCAGCCGGATGTCGGGGCCGTGGTCAGCTTCACCGGCTCCGTGCGCGGCCAAACCCGGCGGGACGGCCTGCCGCCGGAAACCATCTACCTGGAATATGAAGCCTATGCCGAGATGGCTGAAGAAAAAATGGCCCAAATCGCCCGCGAAATCTGGCAAAAATGGCCGTTGGTCAAAGGGATTGCCATTGTGCAGCGCATCGGCCGCCTGGATGTGGGCGAGATCACCACTTTTGTGGCCTGTGCTTCCGGTCACCGGGATCAGGGTGTGTTTGACGCCGCCCGCTACGGCATTGATCGCCTCAAGGAAATTGTGCCGGTATGGAAAAAAGAGGTCGGCGCAGACCAAAGCACCTGGATAGAAGGGCATTACCAGCCCACAGAGGCCGATAATGAGTAACTGGCAAACGCAGGCCGTAGATTTTGCCCGCCAGCATAACTTTCACCCCGATCCCGGTGTTTACGCCTTAGACTGCCTCAGTGAGCTGGGTGAAGTAGCCAAGGAAATATTACTGGCAACAGATTACGGGCAACGGCCGTACACCCCCACCGCAGAAATGGCCGGCGAACTGGGCGACGTTCTTTACAGCCTTTGCCTTTTAGCCGCAGCCGCCGATGTAGACCTGGAAACGGCTTTCAGCGATACCCTGGCCAAATACGGCCGTCGCTGGCAAGAATCCGGGCATACGGGCAGACAATAATCAGAGGTTACAGATTGGTTCAATCTGCCAGATTGAACCAATCTTTCATAAACAAATCGGAGAATCAAAGAATGAATCAAGATTCAAGCAAGCAACGCCGCGTCGTTATTACTGGAGTAGGATTGGTCACACCTCTGGGTCACAATGTACCAGACACCTGGGAAAATATCCTGGCGGGAAAATCCGGCGCGGCTCCGCCTGTTCTTCTGGATGTGGACGGGTTATCTATTCAAGCTATTTGCGAGATTAAAGATTTTGACGCCGAACAATATATCGGCCGGCGCAAGGCCCGGCGGCGGGATCGGTACGAGCAAATCGCTACCGTGGCTGCGCAGGAAGCCATCGCCCAATCCGGTCTGGAAATCACCGACGAAAATCGGGAGCGGGTAGGCATCATTCTGGGCACAGGCGTCGGCGGCATTCGCACGCTGGTAGAGCAGGAACACGTGCGGATTGATAAAGGCATCCGACGCACCAGCCCCTTTGCCATCACCATGATTATGCCCAATGGAGCCGCCGGGATGCTGGCAATTGATTACGGCATTCACGGTCCGTCCTCCACCATCACCACCGCCTGCGCTTCCGGCAATGACGCGGTAGGGGCCGCCCTGCGCACCATTCGTTCCGGCGAAGCGGATGTGGTTATTTCCGGCGGCTCGGAATCCATCATCACGACGGTAGCGGTAGCTGGCTTTGAACGGGCCGGAGCTACCTCTTTGCGGGCTGAAAATACGCCGCAGCCATTTGATAAGAACCGGGACGGCCTGGTAGTAGGCGAAGGTGCCGGTGTTTTGGTGCTGGAAAGTCTGGAACATGCCCAGGCACGGGGCGCGACGATATTGGCTGAGGTGGCGGGTTACGGCCGTTCCACTGACGGTCATCACATTACAGCCCCGGCTGAAGGCGGGCGGGGCGCAGCCAAAGCCATTGAACTGGCCCTGGCAGATGCCGGAACCGCGCCGGAAGAAATTGATTACATCAGCGCCCACGGCACGGCCACACAGTTGAACGATTCCAATGAAACGGCCGCCATCAAACTGGTTCTTGGAGAACATGCCTACAATGTGGGCGTCAGCTCCACCAAAAGCATGACCGGGCACATCATGGGCGGTACGGGTGCTATCGAAGCCGTCTTTTGCGCCCTAGCCATCCGAGACCAAATGATGCCACCCACCATCAATTACCAGACGCCTGATCCGGAATGCGACCTGGACTACATTCCCAACGAAGCGCGGGCCGGTAAGGTGGACGTCTGTCTGAACAATGCCTTTGGTTTTGGCGGCCATAACGCGGTGCTGGTTATTAAAAAGTTTGCAGGATAAATTACCCAATCCATGGAAGATTTATCGGTTCTGGAAGAAAACCTGGGCATTCAGTTCCGGGATTATTCCTTGCTGACTCGCGCCCTGACGCATCGCTCCTACCTGAATGAAAATCCGGGGATGGCTCTGGAAGATAATGAGCGCCTGGAATTTTTGGGGGATGCGGTGCTGGATTTTGTGGTAGCCGCTTACCTGTACCACCGCTTCCCGGAAATGCCGGAGGGAGATTTGACCAGTCTGCGCGCCGCCCTGGTACGCACGACGATGCTGGCCCAGTTTGCCCGGCAGATGGAAATCGGCCGTTTTCTGCGCCTGGGTTACGGGGAAGTGGAAAATGGAGGGCGGGAGCGTTCGCCTATCCTTTGCGCGGCCTTTGAAGCGGTGGTCGGAGCCATCTACCTGGATCAGGGCGTGGAACCGGTGGAAACATTGGTAAAACGTCTGGCCGCCCCGGCCTTGCAGCAAATTTTGGCTGACTCTTCGCACAAGGACGCTAAGAGTGAATTTCAGGTTTGGGCGCAGGCCCAGTTTAACATCACGCCGCGTTATGAGGTGGCTTCCAGTACGGGGCCGGATCACGCCAAAGTTTTTACGGTGCAAGCTATCGTAGGTGATACGGTGTGGGGGGAAGGTGACGGCCGTAGCAAACAAGAAGCCGCCCAGGCCGCCGCTGCCGTTGCCCTGCAAAAAGCCGAAGATTTTGATTTTGAGTAAAATTATTGCATTGTAAAGTAATAACCGTTACTATTTGAAGGTCATGCATAACAAACTTTTCCGCCAACGGCCGTTACTCACCCTACCGCAAATCATCATCCTGCTGGCAGCAGTAGCCGGCGTATTCATTGCCCTGGATTTGAACCGGCGCGCTCAGGCTGGGCGACTGGTCGGTGTGGGTGAAGAAGCGCTGCAAACAGAAGTTGATCTGGAAATGACACGCCAGATTGAACTGCAAGCTACTTTGGAATATGTGCAAAGTGATGATTATGTAGCCGCTTATGCCCGTGATGAAGGCGGTTATCTGCTGCCGGGCGAGCAGCGGATTGTGCCGATGCCCATTGAAGTGACGCCTGTGCCTACGGCCGTCATTGCCCCCACACCCGATCCCATTTCCGTGGCCCGCCCCTGGCAAGCCTGGTGGCAGTTGTTGACAGACGCTCCCCAACCCTCCCAATAACCAATACTTACTGATGTTGTATCCCCCATATTTCGCCCTTCTGTTAATCATCATTTTTGTAACAGCAGGCTGGTTATGGCAGCAAGGCCGCCAGCGGGATCGCATGGTTGTGGCTCTTTTGGGCTTAACAGTTCTGGCAACGGTGGGATTGGTCTTGAGTTTTGCCATTTTGGAACCTGACCCCCGGCTGGTTTTGGGCTGGGGCTTGCTGGCTTGGGGACTTTTGTTGTGGGGCGTGCGGTTGCGCTGGGTGTACGGGTTGGCGCTGTTGGTTGCGGTGGTGCTGTTTTACCTGTTCTCTTTGCTGCCGGTGCTGGATTTGCTGGCCTGGGGCCTGGTTACGGCCGTGCCTCTGACGGCTGTCATCTCCGTCCAGCGCAAAAAAGTCAGCATTCCCCCCATCATTGCCGCGGAATTGGCTTCCGGCTATCTCCACCCTGTCAGCATGGCAGGGCACATTTCCGCCGAAATGGTCAACCGCGAACATCCCATTCTGGAATGCCTGACCGACGGCCTGCTGGTGTGCAGCCAAAGCGGCCTGATCATGTCCGCAAACCAGGCCGCCACTGTTATTTTGGGGCTGCCCGAAGATGAGATGATTGGCCGCCCGGTGACGGAGATTCTGGTGCATTTTCCTCAGATTGATTCAGAAGAGCCATCCAGTAATGCGCGCACTTTTGCTATGAACGGCCGTACCATTCAGGGCCAGATGAACATCATTTACAATGCTGCGGGCAGCGTGCAAGGCACCGTTTTCGTTCTGCGCGACATCACTGTGGAGTTTCAAGCCCGCCAGGCGGCTGACAGTTTCCTCACCACCGTCTCACACGAACTACGCACACCGCTGACAGCTATTAAAGGGTACACGGAACTGCTGGAATCCAGTCTGGGAGCTGAGGCTGACCAGGCGCAGGCAATGTTTGTGAACACGATTCAACGCAATGTAGCCCGGATGGTGCAGTTGGTTAACAGCCTGATTTTTGCTTCGTCTGTCAAGGGCGGCCGTCTGGAATACCAGCCCGGCTACGCAGATTTGCCCCAGCTCATTCGCCAGATTGTGCGGGAGATGGAACCCCGCGCGGCCAAAGTCAACCAGCATATCGAAATGGAGATTGACGGCCGTTTGGGCCAAATCGAAGCGGACCCCATGCACGTGGCCACTATTCTGGAAGAACTGATTACCAATGGGTTGAAATACGGCCGTGACGGGGGCATCGTGCGCGTGACCGCTAACCGGGAATCGGATGAATTTGCTGTCGTCAGTATCAGCGATGATGGCATTGGTATTGCCGAAGAAGATCAATCCCGCATTTTTGAGCAGTTTTTCCGACCGGAATACCGGGATGAACAGATACAAACCGGCGGGATTGGCATGGGTTTATCCATTGTTCGCGCCTTGGTGGAGGCTTATAACGGCCGTATCTGGTTTGAAAGTATCCCCGACAAAGGGACAACTTTTACCTTCATCCTGCCCACCCGCCAGCCGCAAAAACCTGGCCCCTTGGCGCCAGCCGCCGCCCCACTCCAGAATTGAACCGGAAAAGCAGTCACCCTTTAGTACTATCCCCCTGTGTGGTTACGGCCGTCACTTGCTATTCAACTTGACATATGATAACATACGACAGGTAGAGAGTTTACATAGTGTAGTTTACATAGTATAGGAATCTGTATTGTTAACCACAAAAAAATCAACTCAAAACACAGCCGTGCCC
Source organism: Chloroflexota bacterium (assembly GCA_024278255.1). Taxonomy (GTDB): domain Bacteria; phylum Chloroflexota; class Anaerolineae; order Promineifilales; family Promineifilaceae; genus JAJRTP01. The sequence goes on from JAJRTP010000724.1 coordinate 8,987, forward strand.
TTAATCTCAACATTGCATCCGTTGCCCGGATTGTCTTCTATGTTCAAACAGATTGGTATGCGCCGCAGAAAATGGAAAGGGAATTTTCCCCAATCTGTACTAAACCTTAACTCACTTCTCAGCGCCTGAACAGGACCGAAAAAGGGACAAGCGTATGAGCCGTCGAACAATTGCTATAATTATTTTTATCGTTGGAATTTTGATGCTGGCCGTCGTGGCTGTCGTCTTTATCACTTCGCAAAACCAGCCGCCAGAACAAGTTGCTCCGGTTGACGGTACGGCCGTGCCCGGAGAAGAAGTTCCTCCCGGTGAGGCAGGCACGGGAGAAGGCGAAGCCGTCGCCACACAGCCCCCCACCCCCTCCAATGTCGTAGAAGTCGTCGTCTCCCTGCAAACCGTCCCCCGCGGCTACCAGATGACCGAAGACATCCTGACGACAGAATTAAGAGATGCCGCTACTGTAGACTTCAACGTTATCACAGATATTGAAGACGTTGTTGGCAAATACGCTCGCGACGACATTTTTCAGGGTGAAACATTGACCTTCCTCGATCTTGTAGAGGACATCACCCTGATTAGCGGCGCAGATTTCGGTCCCTCGTCAATCATCCCCCCCGGTTTTGTGGCGCAGGCTATACCGCTCAATCAAATCTCCAGTGTCGGTTATGGTATCAGCGAGGGAGATCACGTAGACATTATGCTCCTGTTCCGCATGTACGAACTGGATCAGGAATTCCAGACCTTGCTGCCCAATGACGCCGCCTTCTATCTGGAAGAACAAATCCAGGCTGCGGAAGAATTGGGTGAGGCCGCGCCCATCATTATATACGGCATAGAAGGTATCGGCCGTTTTGAGGAACTGGC
>JAJRTP010000725.1 GCA_024278255.1 Chloroflexota bacterium
CTTTTGGTAAATTCGCTGCCGGGGGCAAAGATGGTATCGTCCGGCACGCTTAAATCTTCCACAAATTCCAGGCTGTTGGTGCAGTTTGCCAGGTCCACTTCCGGCACGGGCAGAAATTCGTAATCCCAGCCGAAATTGTTACCGGTGGCTACCTGTCCGGCATCCAGGGTAACGCCGATTTCGGCCGCGTCGCCGGGTTGGGGAAAGCTCCATTGGCCGGGCAGCAGTTCCCCGTTTTCCGGGGCCAGGGCGTCAATGGAGATGCAGTAATTCCCGGCGGGCAGTTCGGTGAAGACGTAATCACCCTGGGCATCGGTCACGGCCGTTGCCAATCCTGCTGCCGGGCAAGCGCCTTCGCCCAGGTTGACGGTGACGCCTTCGATGCCAAATTCGCTGCCATCCAGGGTGCCGTTAGCAATAAAACCGTCATCTGCGGGCACGCAGCCGGCGGAAGGCACGGCCGTATCCCCATCCTCAGCTATAGCGCATTCGTCATGCCAGACACGGCCGTTGATCACGCCCTGGCTGCTGCTTTCGGGAACGGCCGTAGCTGCCGGTTCGTCCGTTTGCAGGGAATTGTCCACATCCAGGGTGAAGGAGCCGCGGATGCCATTCACGTCTACAGTGTAGGTTCCCGCCGGCAAATCCAGCACGTCCAGGCTGATCGTTTCTGCAAAAGGCACAGTGGCCTGGGTGCAAGCGGCATCGGCCGGACGGATGGTGGTGATGGTGACGTTGAAAGTGGTATCCTGCCGTTCCTGGGTGATGTCGTCAATCTGGGTGCAGCCGTCAGGCAGTTCGCCGCGGGCAATCACGTTGATCTGCACAGGGAACGATTCCAGGATGTTGATTTGGATGCTGTCTACCACGGCCGTGCCGCTGACGGGGCCGTCCGGCGTGGGCATAAGGGTGGGTGTGGGAGCCGTTGTAGGCGGTTGTTCGGTGATGGGGGTCACGTCGCCGGCGGCCGGTTCATTATTGCCGCAAGCGCTGAGGGTTACGGCCGTAAAAATAAGGAACAAAATGGCGTTTTTTTTCATATCACTTCTCCTGCCAGCAGCTTATCGGAATAGATACACGGATTTGACGGATTGGATAGATTTTCACGGAAAAAATCCGTGGGAATCTGTAAAATCTGTGTCATCCGTGGTTCCATTATTCTCCGGTAAGCTGCCATTGATTTAGCTCAACAAATAAGCAGCGATGAGTTGGGCGCTGTTTTCCAGGGCGTCCCGGTGGGTGCGTTCGTAATGGTGGGAAGCGTCTACGCCAGGGCCAATCAGCCCCACGCGCACATCGCCGCCGGCCCGCCAGTACGCTTCACCGTCGGAGCCGTAGAAGGGGTAGATGTCTGTTTTGTAGCTGAGATTGTGCTGCGCGGCCAACGTTTCCAGTTCCCGGCGGAAGCCCAGGTGGTACGGGCCGCGGGAATCTTTGGCGCAAACTGTCACGGAATATTCGTCCGATTCCTGCTTGGGGGCGACGACGGCCATATCTACTGTGAGGAGATCGTGCAGGTTGGCCGGGAAGCCGGTGGCCGCGCCGTGCCCTACTTCTTCGTAATTGCTGATGTGAATGGTTGTGTCCTGCGCGGGGGTCAGGCCGGCCTGGGCGATGGCCTGGACCGCACCGTAGATGCAGGCTACGCTGGCCTTGTCGTCCAGGTGGCGGGAGCAGATGAAGCCGTATTCGTCTGTTTCCACGCGGGGGTCAAAGGCGATGACGTCGCCGACGCGGATGCCCAGGTCGCGGGTTTCCTCGGCGCTGGCGGTGGGGGCGTTGATGCGCACTTCCATATTTTCGCCACTGCGTTTGGCGTTTTGCGCTTCCCCCGTGTGGGCATGGACGGAGGCGGTGGTGGGCAGGAAGGCGCCGCGGTAGGCACGGCCGTTGCTGGCAAAAATGGTCAGCCCTTCCCCTTCCACAGAACTCCAGTGCCAGCCGCCTAACTGGGTAATGTGGAGACGGCCGTTATCCTTAATCTCCTGCACCATCCCCCCCAGCGTATCCACGTGGGCGGTCACGGCGCGGGGCTGATCTGCACTCTGGCCCGGCCAGGTTCCGGCGAGCAGCCCTTTGGGGGTCATCTCCAGAGAAAAGGGCAGGCCGGCAAACGCCTCCTGTACGTAGCGCATGGCGGCGTCCGTGTCGCCGGTGGGGCTGGGGGTGTTGAGCAGGCCGGTCAGAAAGGCAACCATGTCGTCAACGTCAATTGGGGGCAGCATAAACGTCTCCTGTGAAAAGCGCCGCGGATTGCGCGGATTATCGCGGATTAAATCCTGTAAAATCCGCGCAATCAACGGCTTTTTGCTTTAGAATTGGCCCGAAATGGGCAATAATCTGCCTGGATTATAGATTATGCCCCCTTGCTTTACAATTTTTAGCGGCGGCGGGCGGTATAATGTGAGGGTTCTTTAACGTGGGGAGGGGGTACGGCCGTGACCCGAACAGGGTGAATTTTTGTATTTCCATTATGTTTTTCACAACAATGTCTGATAAAAGATGTATAATGAGGGTAAGCGAGATATGTGTTAGCTAAATTGGGAAAAGGTGCGAAATGGCTCAGTATCAAGTTATTTACAGAGAGCAGCTTTATCAGGAGATCGAGGCGACGCCGGAAGAATACCTGCCAGCGTTGCTAAACATTGTGCGATCATACCGCCAGAGTGTGGCCCTCAATCCGGCTGAGGAAAGCTTTCAGCAAGGTTGGCAGGAAGCAATGCAAGATAACACTTTGCCCTTATCCGAATTATGGGATGATGTTGATGCGGAATGAGCGCGGAAGTTGAAATCAGGTTTACTCCGGAGTTTAAGCGAAATGTGCGGGCTTTGGCCAAGAAATACCGTCATATCCGCTCAGATATTCAACCTGTTATCGACAGTTTGCAGGCTGGCAACTTCGTCGGTGATCAAATTCCCCGAACCGGCTATACTATTTTCAAAGTTCGTGTGCCTTTGGTTTTCCCTAATTTAAATGAACAAAAAAAGGACAAAACAGATGTTTTTTGAGAAAATACAGTTATGAAAAAAAAGACTTAAAAACACCTGTTCAGGCAAATTATCGCATTTTAGACTTAATCGAACAAATGGTTGA
>JAJRTP010000726.1 GCA_024278255.1 Chloroflexota bacterium
TAAGGCGATTTGGCAAATCGCCCTACATATTCATCCCCAGCCAGAAATGGTGCAGCAGGACGGTATTTTTGGGCTGCACCCGTACCCGCCCCACTTTCTTTTCTTCCGCCAACATTTTGGGGTTTACCAGACACAATTCTGGTAAACGGCCGTACTTCTCCTGATAATAATCGGCCGCCCGCGACACTTTTTCTTCCAACGGCCGTTGCTTGTCATCATCCAGCCATAACATACCTACGTTCATAATTGCCCCATTCCTACCGATTCAAATCCATTAGCCGGTTTCACTTCAATCTGTTCGTTAAACCAAAAATGCTCTTCAGCCGTCTCTCCGTTTGGCGGCAAAGATGGGCGGCTGTTAACCGGCTGGGCCAGCAACGGCCGTGGTCGGTTGCGCTGCAACGTTTCCAACGTCAAATGCAAATCATAATCGCCAATGTAAGCCGCCTGAAAGTGTACGGCCGTTTCCCCCACCACCGCCACAAAATCCCCCTCGCCCAGTAAATACTCCGCCTGAGTTCCCGGCAAATCAGACGCCGCCTGAGCCTCCGCCGCATCCGCCACCCGGCCCACAATGCGTACCGGCAAATTAGCCCGCAGCACTGTACTCAACTTTTCCGATGCCGGTTGGCCGGTACTCAGCGCCAGATGAATGCCCACATCTGGTCCGTGTTGGCTGATTTTGGTGATGGCCTCCGAGACAAAAGGGCCAACCGTATCCGTGAGAGCCACGACATCATCCACAAACAGGATAATGACCGGCGTCTGCATTTTCTGTTCCTGCCGGTAATCCACCTCGTCCACCATAAATTGCAGCAACTCTTTTGTTTCCGCCGGAGTGAAGGCTGTGGGCGCCAGCATGTGCGGCAAATAATCCAGGGGAGCCAGCCTGCCATCAATAGATTGGTCAGCCTTGTTTGCCCCGATGACCGCCAGTTGCAGGCGGGACTGCCGGTTGGACAAGGCCAGGGATACGGCAATCGTGCGCAGGAGCGTCGTCTTGCCGGCCCCATCGCTGCCGGAAATCAGCATATGGGTCAGGTCATCTGCCGAAAACTCCATGAGGATGGGATTGCCGGCCTCGTCAATGCCCAACACGGCCGTAACCGGCGGCATTTCCGGCGCCAGGGTAATCAAATCCAGCAGGGGGACGGGAGCCTCTTCTTTACGGTTGAGTTGAACTTGCCAACGGCCGTCCTCGTTAATCAACGTCGCTCCCAGCACCCTCAGTAAGTCCTGTTTGATGTGCCGCAGTCGTTCCCAGCCTGCCTCCAGATGTGCTTGCAAATCAAACCGGATGGTGCGCGGCTTCACCTCACCGCCGGCCACATGCGCCGACACCTGATGGCTGCTGAAAACCTTTTCAATTTGTCGAGACTGTAACTCCAGTTGATGTTTCAATCTATGCTCCTTCAACATCCGTTGCAGCTTTTCCCGTTCTGTCATGAATGGCCCTTTTTTGGCATGGTCTTCTCAATAGCCCATAACTATGGTGTATTAAATTAGACCATTTGTTCTAATTTCGATTCAAAAAAAGACGGCCGTTATAGGCCGTCCATATCTATTCAAACAAATTTAGGGCATTTGCCGTACTATCATCATCACTTTCCCTTGAACTTGCACCCGTTCCGGCTCTACGTAGATGGGTTCCATCGTGGGATTGGCTGGCTGCAAGCGAATCTGGCTGCCTTCATTGTAAATATATTTGAGCGTGGTTGTGTCGTCATCAATCAAGGCCGCTACCATATCCCCATCGCGGATTTCATGCACGGAGCGCATAATAACAATGTCGCCGTCATTGACCATAGCGTCAATCATAGAATCCCCGCTGACGCGCAGGGCGTAAAGGTCATCGGTACGGCCGTTAATCATCGAGGCGCTTACTTCTACGGCATCATCATAATCATAGGCGTCTTCGATGACGTCAATTGGCTCGCCAGCCACAATATTACCGGCCATAGGGATACGCAGGAGGTTGGTCATCACGTCATTGGCTGTCTGCCACAAACCGCCATAGACGGCCCGGGCCTTTTCTGTCAGACGCAAACCGCGTGACACTTCTGCGTCCCGTTCCAACAGCCCCTTTTCTTTTAGCCGGGTCAGATTATAATTGACAACAGATGTGGAACTGATATTACAGGCCGCGCCTATCTCCCGAATGGTGGGGGGACGGCCGTTTTCCGCCACATATTCATTTATAAATTCTAATATGTTTTGCTGCCGCTCTGATAACGGTTTTTCGCTCATACCAAACACTCCTGAATGCTCGCCAGCCAAAATGTAGGCGGCATTAACTTTGTCGCTCAAATGTTCTGTCTATGAGTATACAAGAACAGGTGTTCGGTGTCAAGCAAGAGGAGCAATCGCATGATTTATGAATCATTTTCCTTTCCCAGCCGTCGATCCAATGTGATTGGCCGAAACGGGGTGGTAGCGACCAGCCAGCCGTTGGCCGCCCAGTGGGGGCTGAATGTACTGCAAATGGGGGGCAATGCTGTAGATGCGGCCGTGGCCACCGTGGCCGCTTTATGTGTGGTGGAACCGACCTCCACCGGCATTGGCGGCGACGCTTTTGCCCTGATTTGGCTGGCGGACGAGGGCAAGTTATATGGCCTGAATGCCAGCGGCCCCGCGCCAATGGGATTGACGGCCGAATTTGTACGCGAACAGGGACATGATACTTTTCCGGCGCTTGGTGGCCTGCCCGTGACCGTGCCCGGCAGTTTGCGCGGTTGGCAGATGGCTTTGGAGCGCTTCGGCACAATGGGGCTGGATACGCTCCTCTCCCGGCCCATTGCCTATGCCCGCGACGGTTTCCCCATCAGCCAGCGTATTGCCAGAGGGTGGGCGCGTTCTACGGAGAAGATGAGCGCGCATCCTGATTCTAAACGAGTTTGGCTGCCCAACGGCCGTGCCCCCCAACCCGCCGAAATTTTCCGCAATCCCGAATTTGCCCGCACCCTGCAAACCATCGCCGACGAAGGGTACGACGCCTTCTACCGGGGCGACATCGGCCGCCAGATTGCCGAATGTGTCCAGGCGGCCGGCGGTTTCCTGACGCAGGCTGATTTGGCCGCGTACCAGGCGGAATGGGTAGAGCCGATCAGTGTGGCCTGGAAAAACGGCTACGAATTTCACGAAATTCCGCCCAATGGCCAGGGATTGACCGCCCTGCTGGCCCTGAACATCGCCCGCGGCTTTGATTTGCCGGCGCTGGGCTACGGCACGGCCGATTACTACCACGCCCTCATCGAAGCGATCAAACTGGCCTTTGCCGACGCCCACGCCACCATCGCCGATCCCCGCCAGGCAGACATCCCCCTCTCCGGCCTCCTCAGCGACAGCTACACCCAACAACGCCAATCGCTCATCTCCAATCACCAGGCTCTCACCCCCACCCCCGGCCGGCCCCAACAGCATGGCGACACCGTTTACCTGACGGTAGCCGACGGGGATGGCAACATGGTAAGCTGGATTCAAAGCCTGTATATGGGGTTTGGCAGCGGGTTGACGGCCGGGACGACGGGCGTGCAGTTACAAAATCGGGGGGCCAATTTCAGCCTGGAGCCGGGGCATCCCAATGAAGCGGCGCTGGGGAAACGGCCGTTTCACACCATCATCCCTGGTTTCATCACGAAGAACGGCCGTGCCTGGAGCAGTTTTGGCGTGATGGGCGGTTTTATGCAGCCGCAGGGCCATCTGCAAGTGGGGCTGAATCTGGTGGAATTTGCCATGGACCCGCAAACGGCTCTGGACGCCCCCCGCTTTCAATGGCTGAGGGAGAAGGAGGTGGCGCTGGAAGCTGCTATCTCCGATGACATTCGCGCCGCCCTGGCCAGCCGGGGTCACCAACTAACTCCCAAAGGCCAGCCGATGCACTACGGCGGCGGCCAGGTTATTGTGCGTAATGCAGACGGTGTGTTGATTGGCGGCAGTGAACCGCGGAATGATGGGACGGCCGTGGGCTGGTGAGGTCGGCAAGTGGAGGGGTGCATATCAGTTTTGTTGAAACTGTCTTTTTTCCCGCATTGCCACCGGATGCAATCCGGCGTCTGAGACGGAAAACACGCTAAAGCGCGTTGGATTGTGTCCGGCCAACGTCTCCGTGCGCTTCAGCGTACTTTTTGTGTCAGCCTGGGATTTGCAATCCCAGGCAACTGGAAACGGCCGTCTCCGACGACATTCGCACGGCACTGGCCAGCCGCGGCCACCAACTGACGCCCAAAGGCCAGCCGATGCACTACGGCGGCGGCCAGGTCATTGTGCGTAATGCGGACGGCGTGTTGATTGGCGGCAGTGAACCGCGGAATGATGGTACGGCCGTGGGTTGGTGAGACCGGCGCAGGGTGTAAGGGGGGTGCAGCACGGCTACCTTCGCCTGGCGATGAATCACAAGGCTACAAAGCAACGTCCCATAGTGGAAGTTAAATCGGTAATAGTTGGATGGCGGAATTTATTACGCCACTCCCGCTCACTGGCGTAATAAATTCCGCCATCCGAACCGTTGTGGATTACCGATTTATTTTATGCAGGTTCATTATGACCGGACGATCTGGATAACTGAACGTATCGGTCAAAAAAACCGTATTTGCCCACTTGCCACGCCGGTAAGGAGGAAAAGCCGGGCCGGCGGCCGACCAGCCCGGCTCAGAGTGGAGCGGGCGTGGCGGGAGCGAATCCAGGCCGCGCCCAATTTTTAATATATGCCCGACGCCGGCAGCGCTCCGGTACCGCCGCATTGCGTACAGACGGGACAAACCTGCGCCATCTCATCATCTTCCCTTA
>JAJRTP010000727.1 GCA_024278255.1 Chloroflexota bacterium
GAAGGACTTCGAAATCTGCTTATTCATCGCCATGTCGAGCAGATGCGTGAACAGTCAGAGCTAACCGACTCTGAATGGGAAGACATTTTATCGTTTGCAATATGATTTTTTAGTTTTCCGGAGTTTTCAGTATAAACAGGAACCAATATGGCTGTTCAAGAGGAATCGGTATTACCAGGACAAACAACTGCCCAGGATAAAGAGACGGCAGATAATAATGTACCGGAATACATCATCAAGCCATCACATGGCTGGGTGTCTCTCAACCTGAAGGAGTTGTGGGAGTACCGGGAACTGCTTTATTTCTTTGTCTGGCGCGATATTAAAGTGCGCTACAAGCAAACAGTGTTGGGTGCGGCTTGGGCTATCATCGTTCCTTTTATGGACATGATTGTGTTCAGCCTCTTTTTTGGCTACCTGGCTAAAATGCCTTCGGACGGCGTACCGTATCCTATCTGGAATTATACGGCGCAGGTTCCCTGGCGCTTTTTTGCCAATGGGTTGACGAATGCCTCCAACAGTCTGGTGACCGGGGCCAATATGATTAAGAAAATCTATTTTCCCCGGATAGCGCTGCCAATTGCTTCTGTTTTATCGGGGTTTGTGGATTTTTTACTGGCTTTTGCGGTGTTGGTTTTGATGTTGATTTATTTCCGGTATCCACCGTCGTTGGCTGTTTTGTGGCTACCGTATTATTTGTTGTTGGCATTTATGACTTCTTTGGGGGCTGGTTTGTGGCTGGGGGCAATGAACGTGCAGTTTCGGGATGTGCGGTATGCGGTTCCGTTTCTGACGCGCATCTGGTATTTTGTGACGCCTATTGTATATCCTACCAGTCTGGTGCCGGAGAAGTTACGGCCGTTATACTATCTCAATCCCATGACCACCGTCGTAGATGGCTTTCGCTGGGCTTTATTGGGCACGGATACGGCGCCCGGATCGTTGGCGATTATTTCTACAGTTACGGCCGTATTCCTCCTCCTCACTGGTGCTTATTACTTCCGCCGCACGGAAAGAACTTTTGCCGACGTGGCCTAATCTTATGAATACACTCGCTATTAAAGCAGAAAATATCGGCAAACAATACCATATTGCCAAAGAAAAAAGAAAATATACGACCTTGCGTGAAGTTCTGGCAGACAAAGCCAAAGCCCCTTTCCGGCGGGCCGGCAATCTGTTGCATGGTCAGGCAACCGGCGCAGCCGAACTGGATGAAGTTTTTTGGGCTTTGCAGGATATTGATTTTGAAGTGAAGCAAGGAGAAGTGGTGGGTTTGATTGGCCGGAACGGGGCCGGCAAAAGCACGCTGCTCAAGCTGCTTTCCCGCATCACGGAACCGACAGAGGGCGTGATTCGGCTGCGCGGCCGGGTGGGATCGCTGCTGGAAGTGGGAACGGGTTTTCACCAGGAGTTGACCGGACGGGAAAATGTGTACCTGAATGGAGCCATCCTGGGAATGCAACGGGAAGAGATTACCCGCCAGTTTGACGCCATTGTCGCTTTTGCCGAAGTAGAGAAGTTTATTGATACGCCGGTGAAGCATTATTCCAGCGGGATGCGGGTGCGGCTGGCTTTTGCTGTAGCCGCCCATCTGAACCCGGAAATTTTGCTGGTGGATGAGGTATTGGCCGTAGGTGACGCCCGTTTTCAACGCAAGTGCCTGAACCAGATGCAGACTGTAGGGCAGAGCGGCCGCACCGTGATCTTTGTCTCACACAATATGTCTACGATTACTCGCTTGTGTGAACGGACTATTTTGCTGGAAGACGGCCGTATCACCGCCGACGGCCCGGCCCATCAAATTGTAGCTAAATACATGGCCTCCGGTTCTGGTACATCTGCCGAAAGAGTATGGCGTGATCCGGCGGGCGCACCGGGTGCGGCAGTGGCCCGTTTGCGTGCTGCCCGTGTGCGAGACGACCAGGGACGTGTTTCTGACGCCATAGACATACGCTGTCCCCTCACCCTGGAAATGGATTATGATGTTTTACAGGGCGGCTATATATTATTGCCTCATTTCCACTTGTATAATGAAGAAGGTATTACCTTATTTACCTCGATTGACCTTGATCCAGAATGGCGACGGCGTACTCGTCCGGCTGGCCGTTACACCAGCATTGTGGAGATTCCGGCTAATTTTTTGGCTGAAGGCTCTTTTTTTGTGCGCACGTCGCTTATTACTTTGGAGCCAACCATCGTCCAGTTTACCGAGTCTGACGTGGTTGCCTTCCATGTAGTAGACAGTATGGATGGCGATTCGGCGCGGGGCGACTGGACTGGGCCTCTGAGTGGTGTTGTGCGTCCCCGTTTGACATGGCGAACTCAATTTGAAGCATTCCCCAGGTCTTGATAATGGAAAGAGGTAGGAAATGATAATCACCGATATGCAGCTAACAGATACGGCAGAAGGTTGCCGGGTGTCAGCAGTGGTTATTTGGGAGGATAATGAACGGCCGTCGCAAGAAATTTATTTTGAAGTGGAGAAACCGAATGCCGCTTGGTTGGCTGCTAATCCCCACGCATTTTTGGCCGCAGCCGTTGTTCCAGCGATGCATTTTGGCGAGCGGCGTGTTGCTATTGACGCTGAAATTTGCCCCTCTTTGTTAAGCGGTCTGCGCCGGATCATGCGTTTGTTTCAGGGTTGGTATGCTCATTATGGCTCTACTGCGGTTTTACCCCGCATTGAAGTAGATATTTTGTCGGCCGGTCGGCCGCCGGTGAACCCACCCCACACTGCCTTTTTTATGTCTGGGGGAATTGATTCTCTGGCTACGCTGCGGGCCAACCAATTGAATTTCCCGGCAGAACATCCTGATGCCTTCAAAACGGCCGTTGTCGTGTACGGTTTACAAGAGGAAGTAGATATTTATCATAAGGAAATGCTGGCTTCCCTGTCCGCCATTGCTGCTGATGCCAGCGTTACCTTGCTGCCCATTTCTACCAATGTACGTAACTTGGCGGATGATTGGCAGTTTTGGGCGCATGAATTTGAATCAGCCGTTTTTGCCTCGGTGGCTCATGTTTTGTCCAGGCGGATTTCTGCCATAACCCTGGCCTCGTCGGATTATGAACGTGACCTGATTCCCCACGGTTCACACCCCTTGCTGGATCCAAATTACAGCAGTTCTGACTTGCGTTTTGTTCACGATGACGTGACTTTAACCCGCCTGGAAAAAACGAGGCTGGTAGCTGAATGGGAACCGACTCTGCAACGGATGCGCGTGTGCAACTTCCCGGAAAGCGCCGCTCAATTAAACTGCGGCCATTGCGAAAAGTGTTTGCGCACCATGCTGGCTCTGGTGGGTATGGGCAAGTTAAATCAGACAAAGGCTTTTGCCGCCGATGACGTATCGCCAGAATTAGTGGAAACGGCCGTACAGTTGGATCGGGATATTCTGGCTTTTTACCCGGAATTGGCTCGTTTGCTGCATCAAGCCGGCCGGGACGATTTGGCAAACGTGCTGGAGAAAAAGTTGCGCCATTACACGTTAGATAAGCAAAAAGCTCGTCTGCGCCGTGTTTCTAGACGGCCGTTGGCTACCTTTAAGAAGAAAGTACTGCATCAGCAGATGAATTAACGTGGAAGTGAAATAGTCTATGAAAATAACTAATATGCAGGCGGTAAAAACGGAGACGGGTAAGCGCGTATCGGCCGTTCTCCAATGGGAAGATAGTAGTCGGCCGGAGCAGGAGATTTACGTGGAAGTGGACGAGCCGTTTGCGACCCATTTGCGCTGTAATCCGCACACATTTTTGACGGCGGCCGTTATTCCCGCCATGCGTTTTGGTGAGCGGCGGGTAGCCATTGAAGCGAAAATTGATCCTGCGCTTTTGGATGGGTTACGAGTGATTATGCGTTTGCTGCGTGGCTGGTACGGCCGTTACGGAACCGATTACCCCTTGCCCCAAATTGAATCCGGCATCATGGCTGCGCCGGAACCGGTTACCGTGCCGCCTAACGCCGCTTTCCTCATGTCCGGCGGCATTGATTCTTTAGCGACGCTGCGCAGTAATCGGCTGGCTTTTCCCTTGTCTCATCCCCGCGCTTTCCACACGGCCGTCATCATCAAAGGGTTGCAGCCGGAAGTAGATGACATTTTTGACAAACTGGTTGCTTCTTTGCAGCCCCTAGCTGCTGAAGCCGGCGTTACTTTGATGCCCGTTCGGTCCAATATCCGCTACATTTATGATAGCTGGCCGTTTTGGGCGGATGAATTTGAAGGGGCCGTTTTTTCCGCCATCATCCACGCCTTTGCGCCGTACATTTCTGCGCTGACGATTGGCACGACTTACGATGAGCCTTATTTGCATCCGCACGGTTCCCATCCCTTGGTGGATCATCATTACAGCACTTCAGACATGACCATTATCCACGACGATATTACTCTTTCCCGCCTGGAAAAGACAGTGATGTTGGCTGACTGGGAATTGGCGTTGCACAATATGCGCGTGTGCAACTTCCCGGACAATGGGGACGTGTTGAACTGCGGTCGCTGTGAAAAATGTGTGCGCACGATGCTGGCATTGACCACTCTGAGTAAGCTGGCGGAGAGCCGCGCTTTTGCCGCCGACGATATTTCGGCTGATTTGGTGGAAACGGGTGTGCAGTTGAATAAAACGTCTTATCCGTTTTATCCGGAACTGATACGGCCGTTACAACAATGCGGCCGTCACGATCTGGCTGACGCCGTGCAGAAAAAGCTGCGGAATTATGGTCTGGAAAAACAAAGACGGCGCTTAAAACGGGTTTCCCAACGGCCGTTAACCCTTTTCCGCAAAAAAGTGCTGCACCAATATGCCGAGTGACGTATGATCCTTGACGCTCGTTCCCTGCCTGCGAAAGAAATAATCGAAACAGATATTTGTATCGTTGGCGCCGGCACGGCCGGTATTACCCTGGCGCGGGAACTGATCGGGCAGGATTTTAAGGTATGTCTGCTGGAAAGCGGCGGGCGAGAGACAGATCAGGCGACGCAGGCGTTGTACCAGGGCAAAAATATCGGCCTGCCGTATTACGAACTGGATACGGCCCGCGCCCGGTATTATGGCGGTTCCAGTAATCGTTGGCATGTGGATTTGGGGGATGACCGGTTTGGTCTCAGGTTACGGCCGTTTGACGAAATTGATTTTGAATACCGGGATTGGGTGCCCCACAGCGGCTGGCCTTTTGCCAAGGCGCATTTGGACCCGTACTATGACCGGGCGCAGGAAATTTGCCAGATAACGCCTCTTACTTTTGACGCTGAGGCTTGGGCTGACCCGGAGACACGGCCGTTGCTGCCCCTTCCCCAAGACATCGTACAAACCATCATCTACAAATTTGGCTGGCGCGGCCCCTTCATCCACCAATACACCAGAGAGACAGAACAGGCTGACAACATTACCACCATCCTGTACGCTAATGTTTTGGAAATCGAGACAGATGATCTGGCACAAAACGTTACCGGGTTGAAAGTGGCGACCATCGAGGGAAATCGTTTTCAGATTGCCGCCAAATTGTATGTGTTAGCCAATGGCGGTATCGAAATCCCGCGGCTAATGCTGCTTTCCAACAAGGTGCAGATGGTCGGATTGGGCAATCAGCACGATCTGGTCGGCCGCTTTTTTATGGAGCATTCCCACTTTTGGTCAGGCACGTTTGTTCCGGCCGATGCCACCTTACCTCGACGTATGGCTTTGTATAATCGTATCAATAGGGTCAACAAGGTTCCCGTCATGGGCAAGCTGGCCTTAAATCAGGAAGTCATTCGCCGGGAAAAACTGCTCAACCAAAATGTCCAGTTGATGCCCAAGGTGGTGTCCAGGGCGATTGAATTTCCTGACGTGCCGGTTAATGGTGTTCAGAGTTCCCTGGTTAATATTTACCGAAAAGGGCGGCGCGTGCTGGAAAACAAGGTGATGGTGCGCAGCGGAGTTGATGTATATGTTTTTGCCAACATGAGTGAGCAACTGCCTAATCCTGACAGCCGGGTGGTTTTGGGTGGGGAGAAGGATATTTTCGACCAAAATTGTTCGCAGCTAGATTGGCAGGTAACAGAACTGGACATTTGGAGTGTGCGGCGTACGCAGGAAATTATTGGCGAGGCTTTGGCCCAGGCCGGTTTAGGACAAGTGATCGTCAAATTGAAAAATAATAAACCGCCGCGTAATTTGCATGGCGGCTACCATCATATGGGCACCACGCGGATGCACACGAACCCTAAAGAGGGGGTGGTGGATGCGAACGGCCGTGTCCACTCTATCGCCAATCTCTACATTGCCGGGCCATCCGTCTTTCCCACGGGCGGTTACGCCAATCCGGTGCTGACGTTGGTGGCCCTCACCGTCCGGTTGGCCGATCATCTGAAAATAGTGCTGGCGCAGGGGGTTGTATGACGCGCTGGGGGATGGTCATTGACCTGGAAAAGTGCGTGGGCTGCGATACCTGTTCGGCGGCCTGTTCGCAGATGAATCACGTGCCGGCCGGGGCTGGTTGGCGACAG
The DNA here is from genome assembly GCA_024278255.1 of Chloroflexota bacterium. Taxonomy (GTDB): domain Bacteria; phylum Chloroflexota; class Anaerolineae; order Promineifilales; family Promineifilaceae; genus JAJRTP01. The sequence continues at coordinate 6,483 of JAJRTP010000727.1, forward strand.
GTCATTCCCCTGGATATGCCAAAACTGGGTAATCCGCAAAACGGCCGTCTCTTTTTACCCACCAATTGCATGCACTGCAGTGACGCGCCTTGCCAGACCGTCTGCCCCACTACGGCCACCTTCCGCCACGCCGATGGCATCGTGGACATTCACGATGAGTTGTGTATTGGCTGCGGCTACTGCGTGGTGGCCTGCCCCTATCTGGCCCGCACCATTACCCGTTTTGACGAGGTGTACGCTTTTACTCCGGAATTACTGACGACGGCCTCTGATCGCAGCGGCATCTGTACCAAGTGCAATTTTTGCCTGCCGCGTGTGGAAGCGGGACTGGCGCAAGGGTTGACGCCGGGAGTAGATGCGGCCGCTTCGCCTAACTGTGTCAACTTTTGCATTGCTGACGCCATTCATTTTGGCGATTTGCATGACCCGGCCAGCAATATTTCCCGGATGATTCAGGAAAAGCCCACAATGCGCCTGCAAGAAGAGTTGGGCACAGACCCGGCCATCCAATATGTGATGCGCCCGGATTATACGGGGATGAATGGCACGGCCGTAGAGTTGGTTCCACCGCGGAAACAAAAAGTGTGGCACAAACCGGCGGCGTTCAATTTTATCCTGGGCGGTACGGGTGCGGCCGTTTATTTGCTGGGGTTGTGGTTGGATTGGTTGGGCGTACCGGTGACTGAATGGTATAAGCTGCTGGGGCCGGTTTTGGTGGGCTTGGGTTTGCTGGGATTGACGTTGGAGGCGGGACGGCCGTTCCGCAGTATTCACATTCTTCGGGGCTGGCGGCATTCCTGGATGTCCCGTGAGGCGTGGGCGGCAGTGCTCTTTATGCCGCTGGCGTTTGCAGAGTGGATTTGGCCTCATGCGGCGCTGGCTTTGTTGGCGGGATTGGCGGCGCTGGCTTTTCTCATCAGCCAGGGCTTTATTGTGTATCGTTCTCGTGCGGTGACGGCCTGGAATAAGCCGGTCGTTCTCTGGATTATGGTGGCCGCCAGTTTTGTCAGCGGGGCGGGTTTCTTTTTGCTGGCGGCAGCGCTGTTTAATCAAACTGTGATTCCGTATTTGGCGGTGGCCGGGCTGGTGAGTGTGCTGGTTCAAGGCGGTTTGTGGCTGGTTTATTTGCGCGGGTCGGGGGATAAGGCGTTTGGCTTGGGTACGGCCGTACTCCGCAAACGCCGTTCCTTACTGGTGACGGTGGGATTGGGCGTCGTTGTGCCTTTGATTTTGCTCACTGGAATACTGCTGGTGGATTTGCCCCCGCTGTTGTTGGGGGTGACGGCCGTATTTGGCGGCGGCGCTGTGCTGCTTGGCAGTGCGGGACTCAAAGCCCAACTTATTTTGCAGGCAGGTTATCTGAGAGGAATTCAGGCGGGGCCGGTACAGACGTGAGCAAATCCAAACAAATCCAGCAAAGCAAAATGGGCCGGCGGTGGGTGCGTTTCTGGATGCAGTTTGCCGGATATGGGGCCGGCGGCCGTTTGGCAATGCGTCTGGCTGCCTGGTTTGCCCCGCCGCACAAAGACCAGGTGCAATTGGCCCGGCTGAACAAAAGCGGGTTCATCGCCCCTTCTGCCACTATTTACCATGCCCAGTTCCAACCGGGGAAAAACGTCTACATTGGGGATCGGGTTGTCATTTACCAGGCGCGGGCTGGCGGGCCGGTGCAGATGGGCGACCGGGTAGCTCTGCTGCGAGACAGTATCATCGAGACAGGCAGTGGCGGCAGCGTGAACATGGGCGACGACGTCTACATTCATCCCCGCTGCCAGATGAACGCTTACTTGACTTCTATTACGATTGGCCGGGGGGTGATGGTGGCGGCCAACTGCGTGTTTTACCCGCACAATCACAGCATCGCTGCCGGGCAGCCCATCCGGGAACAGCCGTTGGAAACCAAAGGGCCGATTGTGATTGGGGAAAATGCCTGGCTGGGTACGGGTGTTGTCGTATTGGGCGGTGTTACTATTGGCGCCGGGGCAGTCATTGGCGCCGGGGCGGTGGTGACTGGTGATATTCCGGCCAACGGGATTGCTATTGGCAGTCCGGCCAAAGTGGTGAAGATGCGCGAGAACGTAAAAACGTGATGCGTGGAAGCGTGATGCGCGATTTTTTATGTTCGAGAAAGCGTGGGTTGTGGTTGTTTTTGACGGGCATGGGTTTGCTGTTGGGGGTGGCGTGGACGCAGCTTGAGGGGGATACGGGGCTGAAAAAGTCGCGGGAGGCGCTGCGGAAGCAAATTTACCAGTGGGGTGTTTTTGATCGGACATTGACGACCCGAAATTCGTATAGCGATGCGGAGAAATATAGCGCGGGTTGGCTGGAAGCGACGTTTACCGGGCCGGGCGGGCAAATGTATACGGTTCCCGGCTTCTGGGATGGCGAGGATGTGTGGTGGATTCGCTTTGCGCCGCCGCAGCCGGGTGTGTGGACGTACACCGTTGCTTCGTCTGATGAGGAGATGGCTGGACGATATGGCCGTTTCACGGCCATCACGCCTCCTCCTGCCCTCGTGGAACGCAATCCTAACTATCGCGGCTTTTTGCAGGTGAGTGATAACGGCCGTTATCTGACCTATGCCGACGGGACGCCATTTTTCTGGTTGGGGGGCACAGCCTGGCGGGCCAATCTCAGCCGCATGGGATTTGCGGCGCAGCCAGATGACATGGGGCCGAATGTGGCGGAATTTCCCCATTACGTGGCTGACCGGCGGCACAAAGGGTTTACGGCCGTGCATATTCGCGCCGGGTATCCCACAGAACCAGAAGCTGTGAACGAAGGCGGCTCCACGTTCCGCCGCCGGTACGAGGTTATTAACCCGGAAAATTTCCAATGGCTGGACAGGCGGATTCAGTACGTGGCCGAGCAGGGCATGGTTCCGGTGATTACCGGCCAATGGTACATGGGTGTGGCCGATATGCCTCCGGCCGATTTGCAGCGTTACTGGAAATATCTGATTGCGCGTTACCAGGCGTACAACGTCATCTGGATTGTGACGGGTGAGTATGGCTTTCTGGACGATTTGGCAAAGGTGGAGCAGTTGGGGGCGTATGTGAAGCGGATTGACGCGCTGGATCACATAACGGCCGTGCATCCCACCCCCAATGACCCGTTTTTTGCCTACAGCAGCGCCGAACATTTTGCCGATGCGCCCTGGCTGGACATTCACGTGCAGCAAACGTGGGATCAAGCGGCAACCCGCGCGGCCATGGCAGCGGATTACGGCCGTGAACCGGCGATGCCCTCTATCAACATCGAAGCCGGTTATGACGGCCTGTGGGGCTGGAATCGGGAAATGACGCGGCAGGACGCCTGGACGGTTTACCTGAGCGGCGGAGCCGGTTACAGTTATGGAGCCAACGGCATTTTTAACTGGAATGACGGCTGCTGCGACGAAGAAGAATACAATCCGCCCCGCTGGTATGACGTGCTGGATGCACCTTCAGCCAATGATATGCGCCATCTGGCAGATTTCTTTGCCGAGACGGCCTGGTGGGAAATGTCACCGGATGATGATCTGGTAAGTGAAGGGTATGCGCTGGCCAATCCGGGGGAAGAATATATTGTTTACCTGCCGCCAACGGCCGTGGGCCAGGCGCATTTTCAGGATTGGCCTAAACCGTTTGTTTCTCGTGGCGACTTTGTTACCATAGACCTTTCTGGAACGGTGGGCGCCTTTAATGCGGCCTGGTTTAATCCCAGAACCGGCGAATGGATGGCAGAGACAATCGTGGCCGGGGGAACAGAGCAAACGATACCACTCCCCATAGAACGAGATGCGGTGCTGCGATTATGGCGGGATTAAAAACGGACGTCACGAGGTGGTCTTGACATTTTCCTACAATATATTTTCTCACAGCATATAACACTTTTATGAAAGTAGCCTTCATCACACCATTTGATCTTACGCAAGCAATGACTCAGGCTAAACGGTGGAAGAATCCGTTTTTGGTCAGTTATTTTAGCGCCAAAGCCGTTCAGGAAGACCCGTCGTTTCATGTTTCTTATATCCATCCAATTACCCGGCGCAGGTATGAACTGCCCTTTAGCTACAAACGAAAGATTTGCCAGAAACTGAGTGACCAGCGTTATTTGTCGTCTCGTGAGCCGCTGCTTTTGCAGGATTACGGCCGTCAGGTGGCCCGGCAAATTGCGGCTATCAAACCGGATGTGGTTTTTGCTTCCGGCACCGTGGCTACGGCGTATCTGGATTGTGAGCCGCCGATTCTATCCTGGTCTGATGCTACTTTTGCCGGCATGTTAGATTTTTACCCCTATTTTTCCAATTTGTGCCGCCAATCTATCCGCCACGGCCATGCGGCTGAACAAGCGGCGCTGGATCGTTCCCGGACGATTCTTTATACGTCGGATTGGGCTGCGCAGACGGCCGTAGACAGCTACCACATTGATCCCGCCCGCATCCACATTGTGCCCAGAGGGGCAGCCATTGAACGGGAACCGACGCTGGCGGAAGTGAAAGAGATGATTGGGCAACGGCCGTCTGACCAATGCCGCCTTTTGTTTATCGGGCAGGATTGGTACAGAAAGGGAGGGGATACGGCCGTAGCCCTCACCCAGGCGCTGAACAAAATGGGACTGCCCACCAAGTTAACAGTTGTGGGTCAACCCGCCCATCAGAACGGGTCGTCGCCATCACCTGTCGAGTGGGTTGATTTTATCAGCAAGTCCAGCCAGGCAGGTCGGGAAATGATGAATCGGCTGATGGCCGAAGCCCACTTTTTGCTTTTGCCCAGCCGGGCTGAGACGTTTGGCATTGTGGTTTGTGAAGCCAGCGCCTTTGGTGTGCCTGCCATCACTTCAGATGTAGGCGGCTTTCCTTCTGTGGTCAACGATAATGTGAATGGCAAGACGTTTTCTTTTGCGGACGGGGTGGCGCAAGCGGCGGCGTATATGGCTGATTTGATGGCAGATTACGGCCGTTACCAGGAATTGGCTTTGTCCTCTTACGGCGAATATCAGGCGCGTTTGAATTGGCGAGTCGTGGGGCAGCAGTTGAGACAGTACATTAAAAATACGGTAGGATAAATTTATTATGAAGGTAGTCATTTTGGCCGGTGGTTACGGCACACGTATCAGCGAAGAAACCGGCATCCGGCCCAAACCGATGGTGGAAATTGGCGGCAAACCTATTTTATGGCACATTATGAAAATTTATTCGGCTTACGGGTTGAATGATTTTGTCATTTGCTGCGGCTACAAAGGGTACGTCATCAAGGAATACTTTGCCAACTATTTTTTGCATATGTCTGACGTCACTTTTGACATGGCCCGGAATGAGATGGAAGTGCATCAGAATAAGGCAGAACCGTGGCGGGTGACACTGGTAGATACGGGCCTCTCGACAATGACCGGCGGCCGTCTCAAGCGGGTGCAAAAATATATTGGTGATGAGACATTTTGCCTGACGTATGGGGACGGGGTGGGCAATGTGGATATTGAGGCGTTGCTTGCGTTTCATTATCGGGAAAAAGGGCTGGCGACGTTAACGGCCGTGCAGCCTCCCGGCCGTTTTGGCACGTTTAATCTGGCTGAAGGGCAGAACAAAGTGCCCTACTTCCGGGAAAAACCGCAAGGAGATGGCGCCTGGATCAGCGGCGGCTTCTTTGTCGTTGAGCCGGAGATATTTGATTATATTGTGGGGGATGATACCGTCTGGGAGCAGGAACCGCTGCAACGCTTGGCCCAGGAAGAACGGCTGGCCGCTTACCGCCATTATGGCTATTGGCAGCCGATGGACACGCTGCGCGACAAGAAAGTGTTGGAGCAGTTGTGGGCCGCAGAAGATACCCCCTGGAAGGTTTGGCAATGATAAACCGCAACGTATTTTGGCAAGATAAAACTGTACTCGTCACCGGGCATACCGGGTTCAAGGGAAGCTGGCTGTCTCTGTGGCTGCAACAGTTGGGGGCTAACGTTGTCGGCTACGCTTTGGAACCGCCCACAGACCCCAGCTTGTTTGAGATGGCGCGGGTGGCGCAGAGGATGACCTCTGTCATTGGCGACGTGCGCGATCTGGCCGCTTTTCAGGCGGTATTTCAGACATATCAACCTGAAATTGTCATTCACATGGCCGCCCAGCCCCTCGTGCGCGAATCGTATAAAGATCCGCTTCTTACGCTGTCTACCAATATCATGGGCACGGCGCATATGCTGGAAGCGGCCCGCCAGACGGACAGTGTACGGGTGGTGGTCAGCATTACCAGCGATAAATGTTATGAGAATAAGGAATGGGTCTGGGGCTACCGGGAAGCGGACCGATTAGGCGGCCATGACCCTTATTCGGCCAGCAAGGCGGGCGCGGAACTGGTTATTTCTACGTACCGCGATTCGTTTATGGCGGATGCCGGTGTTGCTCTGGCCAGCACGCGGGCGGGGAATGTAATTGGCGGCGGTGACTGGGCCAAAGACCGGCTGGTACCGGATATTATGCGCTCGGTGATGGACGGCCGTCCCGTTATCATTCGTAACCCCCAGGCTACCCGCCCCTGGCAGCACGTGTTGGAGCCGCTCAACGGCTACTTGATGGTGGCGGAACATTTGTGGGAACACGGCCGTGCCTACGCCGAAGCCTGGAACTTTGGCCCCAACGATGACGACGTAAAACCCGTCTCCTGGATATGTGACTACATTACGGAAATGTGGGGCGGCGGGGCTGCCTGGCAGTTAGATGGCGACGACCATCCTCACGAAAACACCCTGCTCAAGCTGGACTGTTCCAAAGCCAAAGCCCGCCTCGGTTGGCAGCCCAGACTGAACTTGGCTGAAGCGCTTACCTGGATTGTAGAATGGTATCAGGCGTACCAGCGCGACGCAGATATGCGCGCCATCACCGAAACTCAAATCCGCCAGTTTGCTGAAAAGTAATTACAGTAGTGCCCAATCACCACTCAGGAGGCCACAACCCATGAAATTTACCGAAACGAAATTAACGGGCGCGTATATCGTGGAACTGGAACCGATCCGGGACAATCGCGGCTTCTTTTCGCGGGTGATTTGCCGCCACGAATTTGAGGAATTGGGTCTGACGACCGATTTTGTGCAGGCCAACCTCACATTCAGCAATCAAAAAGGCACGCTGCGGGGGATGCACTACCAGATTGTGCCGCATAAGGAGGTCAAGCTGGTGCGCTGTACCCGCGGCGCTATTTATGATGTGATTGTAGATATGCGCCCCGATTCGCCCACGTATTTGCAATGGCTGGCGTTGGAGCTTACGGCCGATAACCGGCGTATGATCTACATTCCCGGCGAATTTGCTCACGGTTACATGACGCTGCGGGATGAGACAGAGGTGTTTTACGAAGTGGCCCAATTTTACGCGCCGGAATATGAGCGCGGTTTTCGCTGGAATGATCCGGCGGTGAATATCGAATGGCCGGAGGCAGACCGCCTGGTTATGTCCGACAAGGATCGGGCCTGGCCGAATTTTGTGCCGGAATCTGTGGGCCGCTGGAATGGTGGTCAGGCCGCAGTGGAGACAGTACGGTAGTGTGGTAGTGCCAGGCACGGGACAGGCACATCCGGTCTGCCAAGATCGTTTTGTCCCGTGCCTGGCACTACAGATGATGTCCAAATGATTATTGTAGATACAGCGTTGCAGAAACGGGCCGCAGACGGCCGTCCCATTCGCGTGGGTTTGATTGGGGCCGGGTATATGGGCCGGGGCATTGCCTTGCAGATAGCTACGGCCGTGCCCGGCATGGTCGTTGCTGCCATTTATAACCGGCATGTAGAGGGGGCGCGGCGGGCTTATGCGCAGGCTGGCATTGACGAGGTGCGCTTGGTGGCAACGGCCGTACAACTGGAAGCAGCCGTCAGTCAGGGCCAGCCCGCCGTCACCGACGATGCCCTTCTCCTGTGCCGGGCAGACAACATTGACGCCATTGTCGAAGTGACCGGAACCATCGAATTTGGGGCGCAGGTTGTCCTGGAAGCCATCCGGCACGGCAAGCACGTCATCCTGATGAATGCCGAACTGGACGCTACGCTTGGCCCCATCCTCAAAACCTACGCCGACAAGGCCGGGGTAATTTATACCAACTCTGATGGCGACCAGCCGGGCGTGATTATGAATTTGGTGCGGTATGTGCGTTCTATTGGCTGCCGGCCGGTGCTGGCGGGCAATATTAAAGGACTGCATGACCCTTACCGCACGCCGGAAACGCAGCGAAGTTATGCGGAGAAGTATAAACAAAAGCCGCGTATGGTGACCTCCTTTGCCGACGGCAGCAAGATTTCTATGGAAATGGCGGTAGTGGCGAACGGAACCGGTTTTCGTGTAGGACAGCGGGGGATGTACGGCCGTTACTGCGATCACGTCAACGAGACGCCGGCTCTGTTCCCGCGCGAAGAAATGCTTAACGGCGGGTTGGTGGATTATGTGGTAGGAGCGCAGCCGCCGGGCGGTGTCTTTGTCATTGGCTACAATGAGAATCCTCTCCAGCAGCAGTATCTCAATTATTACAAAATGGGAGATGGGCCTTTTTACGTATTTTACACGCCGTACCATTTGTGCCATCTGGAAACGCCGTTGACGGTAGCGCGGGCGGTGTTGTTTGGCGATGCGGCGTTGGCTCCGCTGGGCGGGCCGGTTTGCGAGGTGGTCACGGCCGCTAAGCGGGATTTGCGGGCCGGCGAGACGCTGGACGGGATTGGCGGGTTTACCAGCTACGGCTTGCTGGAGAATTATGCGGGCAGCCGGGCAGAAAACCTTCTGCCTTTGGGCTTGTCTGAGGGCTGCCACTTGGTTCGGGACGTGGCTAAGGATGAGGTTATCACGAATGAAGCCGTTGTTGTTCCCCCGGATCGGTTAAGCGACCGGCTCCGGGCCGAGCAGTCGGCCTGTTTTTCTCCCTGATGGCATTGCTGATTTATTCGTTTGACAACCACTGCCTCTGGCAGTGGTACAAGAAAAAGGTTCTACCGTTGTAGTAGGTATAATCATGTGTACCCCTCTAGAAGGTGCGGCCAACCAAGGAGAGGTACACATGAGTAAACGATTTAGAAAACTAGCTCATTCTTTGTATGAATGAGTCTACTGAAAAAACTAACC
>JAJRTP010000058.1 GCA_024278255.1 Chloroflexota bacterium
CGGCGGTTTTCTCTGCGATCATCCACAATTAATATGCGGTATTCTGGCTGCTCTCCACTCAGACCGATGACATTTGGTAAGGTGGCAGCGGCGGGGGATACGGCTGTAACCGGCTCCACCCGAATGTAAAACTCGAAAATGGCGCCATGTCCCGGCTCATCTGCCACATTCCGCACCGTAATATCCCCGCCCATCAACTGAACAAACTGGCGGCTGAGAGCCAACCCCAGACCGCTTCCCTGACCAGATTCCCGGCCGGCCGTCGCTCTGGTAAAGGACTCAAACAACATTTCCATTTCGTCTTGTTGAATGCCGGGGCCGGTATCTTGTACGGTAAAAAACAAACTGTATTCGTCGTTGGACTCTCCGGCTGCCTCCCTGTCAAACCAGATGCGCAGACGCACATAACCTTCTTCTGTAAATTTGAAAGCGTTGCCCAGCAAGTTGATGAGAACCTGGCGCAGTTTCATTTCGTCAGCGCTAATTTTGGCCGGGACGTCCGGTTCGATTTCAATAATAAAGTTTAGCTGCTTTTCCTGGGCCGGCAGGCGAAACAGTCCTTCCATCTCCTCCAGCAGAGGATAGAGGGCAAAGGTTTGTTCATTCAACTGCATCCGGCCGGCTTCAATTTTGGACATATCCAGAATTTGGTTGATCAGTGTCAGCAGATGCTGCCCGCTGCGGTAGATCGTGTCCATGTTTTTCTTGGCTTCGGGCGTGGTGGGGTATTTGCGGGCGGTCAGTTTGGAAAAGCCCAGAATGGCATTGAGGGGGGTGCGTAGTTCATGGCTCATATTAGCCAGGAAGGCGCTTTTGGCCCGGTTGGCGGCTTCGGCAGCATCTTTGGCTGATTGCAGTTCTACTTCAGCGCGCCGCCGCTCTTCAATTTCAGCTTCCATCTGCTGTAACGTCTGATCCAGACGGCTGGTCATCTGGTTGAAATGTTCGCCCAGGAGGGAGAGTTCGTCGCCGGTTTGGATGTTTACCCGGTAGCTTAGATCGCCTTCACTAACGCGCTCGGTAGCGCTGATCATTTGTTGCAGGGGATCGGTGATGGAGCGGCTTAGTAACAGGGCCATCACCAGACCGATCAGAACGCTGATAAGCGCGATGGCAACGCCTTGATTGCGCACGGCCGTAATCTTGGCATCCAGAGGGGCAGTGGGCAGACCAATACTGACGCCGCCAACGACTTGCGAACCTAAAATAACAGGGCGCGCGGCCATAAGATGGTCGGATTGCCATATAAAAATAGGCCCATCACTCTGGACAATTTGCTGGCCAAAGGGGTCTGGCTTTATATTGAAAAGAATATCTGAATCCACGGCATCAGCTACAATACGGCCTTCAGCGTCGTAAATGCGGCCAAATAAAACCACGTCTGCCCGACCCAAATCACGCATTAAGTCGGAAAGGTAATCGGCGTCCAACGTATAGAGAAAGTCTGCGCTGCTGGCAGTAATCGTTTGCAGGAGAAGCAGGGCCTGCTGCTGCAATTCCAGCCGGAATGATTCCCGTTCCCGGCGTATTGTCAGGGCGGTGACGAAGAAAACAACCAGCACAATGATGCCGGTGATGAAAAGAGTTAGTCTCAGGGCTAACGGCCGTTGCTGCCAAAGTTTGATTTTCATTACTGGTTGTTTACAAGTTGAAAAAGTTCCTGCATTTTAGCCAACGCTGCTTCTTGCCCTTCAGGGAACTCGTCAAACTCAGTGGTCAGGAAAATTTCCAGCGCTTTTTGACCTTCCTCCGTCTCATTCATATCCAACAAGGCTGTCTTGATAGCGGCGGCCAGAGGCGGGTCTGTATTGGGTTGCAGCAGTACCAACTGCCGCGGCACCTCCTCTGTTTTGGCGATAACGCGCAGCTCTTTTTGGGTGGCTTCAGGCAGCCGTTGGTAGGTAATGTTATCAATAACGCCAGCCGGCGCTTTTTCACTAATAATCCATTGGATCGTGGTATTGTCAGCGGTGCTAAACGTGTAGCCGATTTGTTCCGGGGAAACGGTTGCATCCAGAGAGGCTGTTTCAACCGGCTCAAAGCCTTGTTGAATGAGGTAAGCCAGAGGCAGCATATACCCGGAGGTAGAAAACGGCTCCTCAAACGCAACCACCGTTCCCTGCAAATCATCTAAGGTCTTAATATCACTGTCATTTCGCACAAAAAAGACCGAATGGTAGGTTGGTACGCCGAATTTCAGACGCCGCAGGATAGGTTGCGCGCCTGTGACGTCACGTATAACCAGAGCCGGGTAAGGGCTGTCAAAATAGATGTCCACCTGACCATTATTTACCCATTGGATCATTGTATCCAGGTCCGGCGCAATTTTGACTTCAGCGCCGGTAATGCCAAATTCATCTAGCTGGGCTGCCAGGTAGTCTGCCAGAGGCTGCGTGCCGTTTATTGTTTCGGCTACCTCATCAGAAATATCACCGATAACCAGTTTGCGACCTTCTGGATGGGCGGCTTGTGGCGTAGCCGTCGGCGTTTGGGGCGGCCGGCAAGCGGCTAGAATTATCAGGAAGATGATGAAGAAAGTGAATGACCATATTTTATTTTGCATTGTTTTTCCATTCAGAAGATGTACCCAGTATACCAACATGGGGCCGACTTTTGCTTACTACGCGGACTGCTTTGTTTTCGCTATCTTACCTTATTTTGTGTTTGAATTGTAGGGGGAATAAATCCCAGATGGTACTATCTGCCGGAAAAATTCATTGTCTTGTCCGCTTAAGAATTGGCCTTTTTCTGTCCGGCCGTATTCATCAGGCTTTCTGATTCTGGGCGGTCCTGGCGCAGAATTGTCCAGATATAAATTGGCCCGCCCATCAGGCCGGAGGTGCGCTCAATGGCGAATACCAGCAAGGAAAGGGCAACGGCTTCACTGTAACTCAGCCCGGCTCCGGTAAACAGGAGGGGCGCCAAGCCTTCACGAATGCCCAGGCCGCCGATGGAGGGCAGCAGGATGGCCAGGGACATGATGGGGGTGGTGAGCATGTAATAGACGAAGGGGATGTCGTAGTTCAAAGCTTTGCCGGCCGCCCACCACCAGCCGGTTTGCATCAGGTTGAAGATGAAGGAGATGCCGATAGCCAACCATATAGACCGCCAGCCGCACGCTTCTACGGCCGCTAACACCGTGTCCAGTTTATCCCAGGGGGGCCGGGCTGCTTTGGGCACAAAACGGCCGAATTTCCGTACCAGACTGCCTTGCAGCACAACAAATCCACCAATCAGGCCGACGGTGCAGATGACGACGATTTGAATCAGGAGCAGGTTGGGAAAGGTGTCGGGGCGAAAGGGCAGAGACAGCAAGGCCAGCATGAACAAAGCCAAAATGCCAGCGGCCCGATCTACAATGACGGTCCCCGCCGCAATACCGGCGGGCACGTCCTGGGCGGCTTCGTAAGCGCGTACCACGTCCCCGGTGATGCTGGAGGGGAAGATGGTGTTGAAGAATCCGGCGACAAAGTATAGTTCTACCAAACGGCCGTACCGAATTCGACTCCCCAATCCCTTGAGCAAAACAGACCAGCGGAAGGCCCGAATAACCACACCCAGCAGGAAAAGGGCAAATCCCCCCAGCAGCCAAAATAAATTGGCGCTGCCGAAAAGTGCGGCCAGTTCCTGAAAGTTGACGCCCCGGAGGACGATAGTCAGGAGAACGGCCGTAATCGCCAGTTTGATGATGGTTGCCTTATGTTTGCCCATAACCCCACCATTTTAGATGATAATTGGGTAATCCGGTAATCAGTTCAGTACACGCACACTGAAAACTGAATACTGAACACTGATTACTGAACACTGATTACTGATCCAATCTCTGCTATAATCCGCTCGATATGACACGATTGTACCGAAGAGGGTTGGTGGTAACGGCCGTTCTCCTTTTCTTTTTCCTGGCGCTGGACAGTATGGCAGGCGACAGCCCCACGATGGACGAGCAGAATCACATCGCTCGCGGGCTGGCCTTGTTGCGCACCGGCGACCCGCGCCTCAGCCTGGAACATCCGCCGCTGGTCAACCTTCTCAGCGCCTTGCCCCTGCTTACCCTGCCGGAACTGCGCCTGCCGACGGATGATCCCAGTTGGACAAAGGAAGAACCGGCGGGGCTGAACTGGTACTTTTTCGCGGATAAACTGCTGTGGGAATATAACCGGGATGTGACGCGCCTGATCTTTCTGGCGCGGCTGCCGGTTATTTATTTGCTGCTATTTCTGGCGGTGGTGGGTTTTCGCTTTGCCCGGATTTTGTGGCGCAGTTGGTGGGCGGGTTTTCTGGCTTTTTTTCTGCTGCTGTTTGAACCTAATTTGCTGGCACACGGCCGTTACGCCACAACCGATCTGGGCGGCGCATTTTTTATCTTCCTGACAGCTTATTTACTGTGGCGCTTGTGGACGTCTTCCGGCTGGGATTGGCGGCATTGGGTCTGGTTTGCCCTGGCGTTGGGCCTGGCATTCAGCAGTAAATTGTCCACGCTGGTTTTTGGCCCCATCTTCGTTTTGCTGGCGTTTTTACCCTTATATGGTGGGCAGGTGGGGTACGGCCGTTCCCTTATGCGTCGTTTAGGCCAGTTATTGTTGGCCGGGCTGGTTTCGCTGGCGATCATTTGGGCGGCGTACAATTTTCAGTGGGGTGCGTTTCGTTTTCAGTCAGATTGGTTACGGCCGTTCAACCAACTCTCCGGCCCCATGCCCACGTACTGGGCCGGTGTGGAACAAATTATCTTGCTCAGTGGCGGGGGACGGCCATCCTTTCTCCTCGGCCAATTTTCCGATACCGGCTTCACCGCTTATTTCCCGGTCGCCTTTCTGGTCAAAACCCCGTTAGCCATTCTGCTTGCCCTGCCTGTCGCCGCCGTCGTCCTGCTCTGGCGACCAGGTACACGCAAACAGGCCCTTTATCTACTCATCCCGGCCCTGCTTTACTTTGCGATTAGTATGCAGAGCGGCCTGAACATTGGCTACCGTCACCTGCTGCCCATCTTGCCCTTCCTCCTTGTCCTCATCGGCGGCCTGCCCGCCTTTACGTCTCACACTTCACGCAATACGCAATACGCAATACGCGGTATTGCCGGGGCTACGGCCGTCTTCCTCCTCCTCGCCACCCTGTCCATCCAGCCTCACTATCTCAGCTTCTTCAACGTGGCGGCTGGCGGCCCGGCCAATGGCGGGAATATCCTCATTGACAGTAACATTGACTGGGGGCAGGATTTAATCCGCTTGAGGCAGTGGATGGCCGAAAATGATGTCGAATCGGTCAAGCTGGGTTGGTTTGGCACGGCGCGCCCCGAATATTACGGTATCCAGTACCAGCCCCTGCCCGGATTAGGCGGGGTAGGCCAGCCGGCTTTTTTCGATGCCTGGTGGGATGTGCCTTTTGATCCGGCCCAACCGGAACCGGGCGTCTACGCCATCAGTGCCACCAGTCTGTGGGAGTTTCCCTTGCAGGACAAAACCGTCTACGCTTGGTTCCGCCAGCGCGAACCGGACGCTCGTATTGGCTATTCTATTTTGATTTACGAAGTGGGAACCACGGATTGAACGGATTAGAAGGATAGGCACGGATTTTCATGGCTGAAGGCAATACGCAATACGCAATACGCAATACGAACTGGTTTCCCGAAACGGCCGTACTCCTCATCGCCGCTGTATTTCGCATAATCAATTTGCAGGATGTACCGCCGGGGCTGTCCCAGGATGAAGTGCTGAATGCGGATATTGTGAGCTTCATCCGGCAGGGGCAGCACGCTTTTTTCTTCCGGGAAGGGTTTGGGCACGAGCCGCTGTACCATTATTGGAGCGTCCCGTTTCAGGTATTGCTGGGGGATAATTTCCTCTCTATCCGCCTGCCCGCGCTCTTTTTAGGAATGCTGTTGGTGGCGGCGGTGATGCGTTGGGCCAGACGGGATTTTGGCCGGGTAACGGCCGTAACCGCCGGTCTGCTCACGGCCGTAAGCTGGTGGCCGGTCATCTTCAGCCGCATCGGCATCCGCCCCATCATGGAGCCGCTGCTGCTGGTGGGGATGGCCTGGTTCTGGCAAAAAAAGCCGGTCGTGGCCGGGCTGTTCTTGGGCTTGAGTCTGTACACTTACACCGGGGCGCGGGTCGTTTTCCTCATTCCCATTTTGTATGGCCTGGTTCAGCTTGTAGCTGCGCCGGACAAAGTGGCGCGGTGGCAGGCGGCGCGTAGCTCAGCCGTTATTTTGGGTGTTGCCCTTCTGGTTTATCTGCCTATGCAGCTAACCTTGTGGGCTGATCCCACGTTACAGCAGCGAATTAACCAGTTGGCCGGGCCGCTGGATGCTTGGCGGCAGGGGGATTGGCGGCCTATTGGGCAATCTGCTTTGCTGACGTTGGGCGTCTTCAGCTTTACCGGCGATCCCCGTTGGACGTATACCTGGCCGGGATGGCCGTTGTTCGATTGGGTGACGGCCGTCTTCTTCTACGCCGGTCTCATCATCACCTTAATTCGCATCCGCCAACCTAAATACACCCTGCTTCTGGTCTGGCTGGCCGTCACTTTACTGCCCGGTGCCATCACCCCCCAAGCCCCCAGCATCATCCGCCTCATTGGGGCTGTTCCCGTTGTTTATATCATAGTGGGATTGGCTGTTTCGGTAATCGGTAATCGGTTATCGGCCATCGGTAAACGAAATACTGACCACCGATTACCGATTACCGTTTACGGATTACTGCTTACTCTTTTTCTGATTACGGCCGGGCGCACCATTCAATACGGTTTCATCCGTTGGCCACAGGCGGTGGAGACGCGCTTGAATCATTACCAGACAACTTTTCTGGATATGGCCCGTTACTGGCAGCAAAATCCGGCAGAGCGATTGGTCATTACCGATCCATTTTTCGAGCCGATTGACGCCGCTTCTTTTCGGCGCGATCTGGGTTTTGAGAATGATGCCCGCTGGGTGCAGGCGGGGCCGGAAGTTGCCGGGGCGTTGGTTTTTCCGCAGAGTGATGGGGGATACGGCCGTCTCTACGTCCCTGAATACGCGCCGGTCAACCCCCTCCTCCTCAAAGCCACAGCCATCGCAGCAGAACCCCTTTATCGCAGCCCCGGCAATCCCTCATTTGCTGTATACGATCTGCCGGCACAGCCGGAAATACCCCTGTTGCCCCAACCCATCACTTTTGCGGGCAAGATTTCTTTAATAGGGTATGAGATTTTAATGGATGTTCCAGAAGATGTGATACCTTTGCTGACCTATTGGCGGGTGGAGGAGCCGCTTCCCGCGAACTTAAAATCATTTGTACATTTAACAACAAGGGATGGCGAACTGTTAACCCAATTTGATGGATTAGATGTTGCGCCTACTCGACTAATGCCCGGGGATGTTTTTATTCAGTATCAGCCTGTTCCCCGGCCGGCCGATTTGCCGGAGAACTATCTGTTACAGTTGGGTCTGTACACTTCAGACAATAATCAGCGCCTTTTGCATGATGGAGAACCGGCTGATCGTATCCTGATTGTACCCTAAACGTTTTTTGACGATTGGGGCAGGCGTAAGATAATACCCTCGTTGTTTGTGTGAAATTATCAACTTGATTGCAGGTTGTTTATAGCTTTAAGGAGGTGACAGAGTGAAACCACTCCCAACCAAACGTATGTATCGCCGGACGGCCGTTATTTTCAGTGTCGTACTGGCCATCTTATTTACATTCATTATTGCCCAATCGTTAATCGCTTCAGGCGCGGATACAGAAGGTGTCCAAAATACAAACTCGCCGGTCAATCAGGATGGGGTGATTACGGATACAAACGATGCCTTGGCCGCCTATATGGCCGGTCATTATTTGCCACCGGACGTAGCCGCATTGTATTTAGTGACGCCTACGGTCCAGCCGCCGCAGCCAACGCCGACAACCGAACCCGATCAACCTGTAGCGCCACCCGTTATCATCGATAGCACGACATTAACTTATTTTGTTTACCTGCCCCTCGTATTTAACCCGCCCCCCGTCGTGGCCTTGACTGTTTCCCGGGCCAACAGCGCCAATCAATGGACCGTTTCCTGGGAAGATGGCGGGATAGGTGTAACCGGCTATGAGCTGCAAGAAGCCCAAAATCCCAATTTTAGTGGCGCTGTTACTATTTATGATGGGCCAAATCTGAACCATGTCGTCAGCGGGCACACTGCTTCCCCCAATAATGAGTATTACTATCGTGTACGGGCAAAAGTCGGCAGCCTCATAGGAAGTTGGTCCGCGACAGGTGTGGGTGTGGGAGCTTATTACGATGAATTCAATGATCCCACAACTGGTTGGGACAGGCGGCGCGTTACCCATATTGATGAAACCACAACCTGGTATGAGATCGAACCGGGCAAAAACTGGCTGATTGTACAGAGTCTGGATTCCTGGGATTGGGTGATTGCCAGCCCATTGCGGCGCGCTCCCCAGCCTCCTTACGTCATTGAGTATAAGATCAAAGTAGCCAATCTGGGCAACCTGGTTTCTTCCGGAGCGGTATTTGGCGGTGATTGGAATGGCGGTTTATGCCCTGACAAATCAACTGTCGAGGGATGGTATCAACACACAGCTTGCTTTAATCACTTTTACAATACAAACGTTATCTGGTTTGATCGCTTAAAGCTGTTGTTTGAACGGGTTGATACGCTGGTCTGGTGTCCCACTTGCATGGGCAGTCCCATGAAACGGCTGGGAGATATCGAGTCTGATCCGGATAGAGTGCCGCTATTGAATAATGTCAGCCCGGATAATTGGAATACGTATCGTATTGAAGTGCGGGACAACAGCATCAAGTTTTTCGCCAATGGCGCGTTGCAAAATATCGTGGATGGCAGTACTGTTTATGGCGATACCCGTTGGATAAATGACCCTTATTTTGGCATTTTCGCTTCGACGGATGAGTATAGCAATTCTACGGCGCGGGTTGAATATTATAAGATAACGCCGCTGGATTAGTTGCTTTTGAGTTTTGACATATAAACCTCAGAGGTTGGTAACAGATGACGTTACCAAAATCTGAGGTTTTTGTGTTTTAGATGTGAGAGGTGACATGCAGGCTAGGCGTCAGGGGCGTAAATCGTTATGGCTGGGCACGGCCGTACTCTTCCTCATGTACGCTTTGGCCCTGACCAGTATGGTGCAAAAGTCGCCCACCTTTGACGAGCAGGGATTCATCACCCGCGGTCTGGGCTACCTGCGCGGCGAAAACCGGCAGATGCGTGTTGGCCATCCATTGGGGTTGAACACCATTAGCACCACGTTCCTGGTCAATGATCCTTCGGTCAGCCTGCCCACCGGCGATCCTTCCTGGCAGGAAACCGATTTTCACCGCCCCAGCGAACTGTTCCTCTGGGAAATAGGCAACAATGTAGAACACATCATGTTCCTGGCCCGGCTACCTACGATCTGGTTGGGGATGCTGCTGGCGGCTGTGGTGGGACGTTGGGCCTGGCGCATGTCTCGTTGGCGCTGGGCCGGCTTGCTGGCCTTGACGCTGATTGCTTTGGACCCCAACATTTTAGCCAGTACCCGTTTGGCTACCACAGATTTGGGATTGGCCTTAGGAGCGGCCGTGGCCGGTTTTACCTTGTGTCGGTTTCTGTTACGGCCGTCCTGGACAAACGCCATCATCGCCGGAATCGGCCTGGGCTTGCTGCAAAACACCAAATTCACCGCCCTCCTCTTCATCCCTCTCTTTGGCCTGGTCATCCTCCTTTATTTTGGCCTGGCGATTTACGATTTACGATTGTCCCGCCACACCGTCTCCCCGTTCACCGATTACCGATTACCGCTCACCCTCCTGATGCTCCTCACTGCCTACCCTATAGCTGCCTTTTTTACATTATGGGCCGCCTACGGTTTTCAGATTGGCCCCTTGCCGGCCGAACTGCCTGTCTTGCCCCAGTTGGCCGGCCTGACCCTGCCGCTCTCCCATCACATCGAACAGCTTTTGGACATCGGCGGCCGTTTGCAGGTAGAGACGCCCTCCTTTTTGCTGGGCCAATACAGCGATTCCGGCTGGTGGTATTATTTCCCCGCTGCCTTCCTCCTCAAGACCCCCCTGCCCACGCTAATTTTACTGCTATCTGCTTTCGTATTGCGTATTGCGTATTACGTAAAACAACCCGCTGCCCGACTACCCGACTACCCGACTACCCGACTACCAGACCTCTTCAACGACGCTGCCCTCCTCATCCCCGCCCTCGGCTACTTTGCCATCGCTCTCACCAGCGAGATTAATCTCGGTTACCGCCATCTGCTGCCCGTCCTGCCTTTTCTCGCCGTATTTACCGCCAATTCCTTGGCCGCCTATCGCCCCCGCCTCCGTTCACAATTCACAATTCACAATTCGCAATTCACAATTCGTCTTCTTCCCATCCTTACCCTCTGGCTCCTCCTCACTACCTTGTGGATTTATCCACACTTTCTCAGCTATTTCAACGTGCTGGCCGGCGGCCCGGACAACGGCTGGCGGGCATTGGTAGACAGCAATATTGATTGGGGGCAGGATTTAGGCGGCTTGAAGACGTGGCTGGACGAAAACGATGTGGAGCAAACCTGGCTCAGTTACTTTGGCGAGGCGCGGCCGGAATATTACGGCATCAATTACGTCGGCCTGGATAGTTGGCCGCCCCGTTTGATGAATCCGCAGGCACGGCCGTATGCCCCATCCAATCCCGCACCCGGCGTTTACGCCATCAGCGCCACCAACCTGCAAGGCGTTCACTTTGCCAACCACGATCAATTCGCCTGGTTCCGCCAGCGCGACCCCATTGCCAAAATCGGCTACAGTATCTTTCTGTATAACGTGCCCGCCGTTGGCCCGCCGGTAGACGTAGCCTGGGGTGGTATCCAGCCGGACGAGATTGCCCCGCAGGATTACGCCTTGCTGCAAAGTAATGACGTCACTTCCCGCTGGTTTGATCCGGCGCAAAGTTTGCTACGACCGTCCGGTGAAAATCGTTATTTGGTAGTGGGAGGGGATACGGCCGTACATCCCCTCATCGCCGCCCAAATAGCCGCTTACGACTCCATTGCCACCAATGACCAATACACTATCTACCGCCTGCCACTTGACGATCTCAGCCCGATTCGCTTAACAACTTTCCGGCAGGATGGCGGGGAGATTGGTTTTGCCGGAGGAGAAGTTGTGGGGGATACGGCCGTATCCGGCCAAACCCTCACCCTCATCACCCACTGGCAGCAGCAGGCCGATCCTCGCCCTGTCAAAATCTTCATCCATTTGCTGGACGCCGACGGCAGGATTGCCGTCCAATGGGACGGCCTCGGCGCCATCTGGCAAGGCTGGCGACAGGGCGACCAACTACAGCAAATCCACGACATCCTCCTGCCGGATGATTTACCGCCCGGCTCCTACCAAATCCGCGCCGGACTTTACCATCCCGACACCGGCCAACGCTGGCTTACCGAGGACGGCAGCGATTTTGTGGTTGTCGACCAGGTAGAAATTGAGAGGGAGGGATAATGGGACGCACAACTTCTCAACCTAATACACCTTCCCTATCCTCTCACTCCCTCACTCCCTCATCCCCTCACCCTGTCACCTTGTCACCCCGTCACCTGGTCATCATTCTGGCGCTCATCCTCCTCCTCGCCGCCTTCTTCCGCTTCTGGCAGCTTGGCAGCTTCCCACCCGGCTTCTACCACGACGAGGCGTACAACGGCCTGGACGCCCTCTCTCTGACGCAGGGCAAAACCTTCCCCCAATTCTACGAAGGCTGGGAACTGTATGCCCAGGACGCCCACGCGGAACGGCCGCCCGTAGAAACCCGCTTTCCCTTGTTTTTTGAGGGAAATTACGGCCGTGAACCCCTCCACATCTACCTCATGGCCCTCAACGTCAAACTATTTGGCCCCACCCCCTTCGCCGTTCGCGCCGTCCCCGCCCTCTTCGGCGTCCTCGCCGTCCTCACCACCTTCCTCGCCGCCAAAGCGTTATTTCGACCACCGACCACCGACCACCGGCCACCGATTACTATCATCACCCCCCTCGCTGCCGCCTTCGCCCTGGCCATCCTCTTCCCCGCTGTCCATTTCAGCCGCTTCGGCCTGCGCGCCATGCTCTTCGTTCCCATCGAAACCCTTGCCGTTTACTTTTTTTGGAAAGCGGTCAATCGTCCTATCGCCCAATCTCTGATTTCTCGTTCCACTTTCTATTTTCTGCTCTCCGGTTTTCTCGTCGGATTTGGCCTTTACATTTACGCGGCCGCCCGCCTGTTTCCCTTGCTGTTTATCGTTTTTGTTCTATATTGGTTCTGGCGGGATCGGGCGGCATTGCGGGCGTATTGGTTAAATGTGGGCTTGATGGGAGGCACGGCCGTACTCACCGCCCTCCCCCTCCTCATCTTCTTCTGGCAGTACCCCTACTTCTTCGTTTTCCGCATCGCCTACGTGGCCAACAAAGGGAAGGGCGCTGTAGAAGGCAAACCATACCTGAC
>JAJRTP010000728.1 GCA_024278255.1 Chloroflexota bacterium
ACGGGTTGTTGCCGTTGCCGGTTTAGTCAACTTTGCAAAAAGGAGTCGCTATGTTTATTAAGGTTCAAAAATGGGGAAAGGGGTAATCTGTCTTTCCCTCTTATTCTGAAATAACTCTACTTGTTTTCTGTTTGATTTGCCATATTTGGGTAAACAAATGATTTTATTGGGGTACATTTAGAATTGCTGGGCTCGTAATCTTCATCTGTGTAATCAAATTACAAAGGTAAAGAACGAAGGCAATTTACCCACTCATCCGGCTCGCTTGCTAACCAAATGAGCAACAAATCTTCCACTACGTGAGAAACTGACAATTTCTGTGAAACGATAAGGACGCCAGGGCTATTCTCCGACACGATAAACTGGCCAAAATGCACCGGCATTGTCTTGCGGTCATGCGACACCAAAATTCGACCCTGTTCAGCCGCTAAACTCAATACGTCGGGATCTTCCAGTCCAGCAAGGCCAGCAGCTTGTGCCGTTTGAAAATCAATAGCAGGTTCAAGGCGTAATGTGGCTTTGACAATAATCTGGTTTAGATCAGCGTCAGCCTGAAACCGAACTTTCATAATTTAAGCAAGCTGCATTTCGCGGCGCGCAATTGCTATTTTTCGAGAAAATTCAGGGTCATGCGTACTTTGCTGGAAGCTCTCAAACGCAATCTCTGCTCGTTGCAAGTAAGCGTCAATTTCGGCACGGTGCGCAAGATAATAAGTAATAGCTCCATACACCTGTTCCAGTGAAAGGATGGGAAAACATTCTGCGGCAATAGTTTCAGGGGATAAACCATCCAAAAAAGCAAAAATAACCGATTCTAGAGAAACCCGCGAACCAGAAATCCAATATCCTTGATCCCGAAATTCAATGTAGTGCTTTTCCATAAGTTTATACCACCCTTGTCATAAATTTTGTTTTGTCCATATTGCCACATAGCACATTTTACCAAAGAATCTCCATCTTTTGTATAGTTGCAAATATTATTGTGTTTACTCGGCAAACATCGCTTCTACGATGCCGGTGGACGAACCGTCTTCCCGGCGAAGGGCCTGGCGTTCCCAACCGGGGCCGGAGACGATGAAGTAGTACGCGCCACCAACGCCGGGGATGTGTTGACACTGCTGCAAAAATTCGCGGGCCTGTTTGCCTTTTTGCGCGGCTGAATTTTGGGTGAAGGGATCAGGATTGCTGAACTCGCTGACGAAGATGAGCTTGTCCGGCCAATCCCGCCGGTACGCCTTGACCAGCTTGATGGCGTTGCTGCTTACCTCGTCCATACTGACGTAATAGGCGTGGACGCAGAGGAAATCGGCCGCCTGAATGCCGCGTTTGACCTGGGCAGAAAATTGAGCGGAGTCCATACGGTATCCCTTATCATGCCCAAACTCGTATTCGGTGGCGGGGCCGGGGGAGAGTCCGGGAAAGCCGATTTTGATGCCGGGGAAGCGAGCCTGCAACTGATGTTTGCCCTCGATGAAATAGTCGGCAAATTGCGCCCCGTTCTCCCATGACCCGTCTACATTTTTCCACTTCAACCCCTCGTGCGTCAAATTCGGCTCGTTAAGGAATTCAAAGTAGCGTACCCCTGCCTGTACCAACCGCTCCATATCGGGAACCAACGCCCGCACCAGTTCCGATACAGGCACGTCACGGCCGTTAAATGACTCATACAAACGGCACAAGACAAATTCCATATCATACCCATCCAGTTCCGGAATAGTGATGCCTGTCTGTACCTTCACCGTCTGGAAACGGCCGTTCGCAATCCGAAAATCAGGCGGCTGGGGATGGCGGGTAGAGCGATCATGAACGCCCCACAGCATACGGCCGTGTTCCCACACCGGCCCCGTATATTCCAAATCTTCATTGCCGCCAATATCGCTGCTGCCGCCATCGTCCACCTCGTCCGCGTCATCGTCTGGCGGTGCGGCCTTGCTGGAGCGGTAAATCAAGGCGGAGATGATGGTGTCCTTGAGGGCTTCATTCACATCCTGGGGACGGTTGACACGGCCATACTTCGCCAGCAGCGACGCCAGCTTCCCGTCAATCGGGTCCAAAATGCGGTAATCCGGCCCCACCCGCCCCAAAACCAGCACCCAATGCTGCTCCGTCCCCGGATTGTACGGGTCCGTCGGCGTACTATCCACCTGGACAACCACCCCTTGCCCATTGGCCAACTCCTTATCCAGCCGGGCAATCAGATTGGGGTCATATTGGGCATACTGCGCCCCGGAATTGCGGCGCGGCGTCCAGTTGCCATAATACTTTACGTGACCATAAGCATATGCCGGGGCAGCAAAATAAACATTAGAACCGTTGAATCCCTGACCTGGCGGCAAATTCAGAAAGCGATCATTCAAGGCCACCGGATCAACAGCCTCGCCCCAGCGGCTCAACATCATGGCAAAATCCACCACCAGACAGCCAAATTCGGCAAAGGTACGCGGCCCCTGCCCCAAAATCCGGCCCCGCCAGCGGGGATCGTTTTGCGAATACGGCGTGACGGCCCAGCCCTCCTCCTTCGGCGTGGCATACATTTTAATCCAGAAGCTGTCGCCAAAAGGCAGATTGCGGTCATCATACAGCCGCCACGTGCTGATGTACGCCTCGTCCCGCGCCAGCGGAGCCACCATGGGAATGGAGAGGACAACCTCTTCGCCAGGGGCGGCCTTCGGCACTTTGAAGGAGACAAAGGGCGTAAATGCCTGGCTGCCACTGACGTACACCAGCCGGTAGCCATCGTTCCATTTGCGCTGGCCGGTATTCTTCACCAGCCATTGCTTGGTAAACTGCATCCCTTCCTCCAGGCGCGTCCCGTCGGGGATGGTCACGTCGGCCAGGTAGCGGCTGCTGCTCGTCCAGCCGGTGGGCGGCGGTTCCGGCGGCTGGACGGTGACCACCCGCAGCCACATGATGTCGCCAAAGAAACGGCCGTTGCCATTTTGTAACTGCCAGTCTGTGTAATAAAACTTGTCCCGCGGCGCTGGCGCCGTCATCTCCAGAGTAATATCCACCTCATCACCGGGACGCACCACGGCACGGGAAGCCACTTCCCTCAAGCGGTAACTGGCCTTGTCCGTCATCAGCGTACTGCCCTGGTCGGCGTGAATGTGCGTCACCCGAAAGCTGGCATTCCAGGTCGTGCTGCCCGTATTTCGCATCCGCCACGTCACCGTAAAGGCAGACCCGGCCGGCACTTGATTCAAATCTACATCAGTACTGAATTTAACAAATTGTGCGTTGTCCATGATGAGTAATTGGGTAATTGGGTAACTGGGTTACCCAATTACAATATCAAAACATCGTTTCTACCATGCCCAGGGAACGGCCGTCTGCATCTCGCCGTAATGCCTGATGGTCCCAGCCGGAGCCGGAGACGATGAAGTAATAAGCTGCCCCCACGCCGGGAATCTCATTGCACAGGCGGTAAAACGCTTTGGCCTGCCGCCCCATTTCTGCCGCCGGAAATTTCTTTTGCGG
>JAJRTP010000729.1 GCA_024278255.1 Chloroflexota bacterium
CGCAAGTTGCATACTGAACGGGTTGTTGCCGTTGCCGGTTTAGTCAACTTTGCAAAAAGGAGTCGCTATGTTTATTAAGGTTCAAAAATGGGGAAAGGGGTAATCTGTCTTTCCCTCTTATTCTGAAATAACTCTACTAATTTCCCAGTTGATTTACATCAAAGGGGTGGGGATCGCCGGCAAATATTTTGTCCAGAATGCGGCGTTCCCGTTCTGCCACGATGCTTAAAAATTCATCGGCGCCCCCCATTTGTTTGAAGGTTTGGAAGCCCCTTTCCAGAAAGTCTTGCAGTTCGTGCCAGCCGGCGCGGTTGGCCGGGCGGCGGGCGGCTCTCAGGATAAGGCCGATCATGGGGATGCGGGTCAGGTTGTCTACGCCGTGGCCGATGTCCATGATCAGATCGAGTTGGGTGACCCGTTCGTCGTAGTTGTCCAGGAGGCGGTAGGCTTCAGCGTACATTTCTGGCGTGAGTTCGTCGGTCATGTGCAAATCGTTGGTGAGAACGTGGACCATCTTTTCGTCCAGCTCTTTGGTCAGTCGGTTGAGTTCGACGGCTTTGCCCATGGTGGTGAGCAGGCGATCCGGCAGGTATTTGCGCATGGAGTTGTACGCTTCTTCGGCGTCGGCGTCGCGCTGGCTGAAATCTTTGGCGCCGTAGATGTCGGTGAGGAAGAATTGGGTAGTACGGCCGTATCGTTCGCTCGCCATCAGATCCGCATAAGTCTCTTTAAGCCGGTTTGCCTGAAACTGGCGCAGAAGCTGCATCTCCGGTGACAGGCCGTCAGAGTTGGCAATTCGGCGCTGCCCGTAGATATTGCCCCTTAGCGCTCGTTTGAACAAAGATTTCGTTTTTCCTGAACTTGCCATTTACCCATCCTTCATCTATCGGAGAAAATTATACCTCAACCTGGGTAAGCGGCATGGCACAATTAGTCTATGTAATGGTACACTTATACGGAAAGCCCCCAGAAGTTCAACTTCTCTGAGAAGTTGAACTTCTGATTGGAGAGATATATGTTGGAAGAGTTAACCATCACCGAATTGCAGGCCCAAATGGCGGCGGGAGAATTGACAGCGCGCGCCTTGACGGAAAAATACCTGGAGCGCATTGAACAAATTGACCGGCAAGGGCCATCCCTCAATGCCGTCCTCATGGTGAACCCGGAGGCGCTGGAAATTGCTGCTGCCCTGGATGATGAGCGCCAAGAGAAAGGGGTGCGAGGGCCGCTGCATGGCATCCCTGTTTTGCTAAAGGATAATCTGGATACGGCCGATCAAATGCCCACCACAGCCGGATCGTTAGCTCTGGCCGGCTCCATTGCCCCGCGTGATGCGTATGTGACGGAAAAATTGCGAAAAGCCGGAGCCATCATCCTGGGTAAAACTAATTTGAGTGAATGGGCCAATTTTCGTTCTACGCATTCGGTGAGCGGCTGGAGCAGCCTGGGCGGGCAGGTGCGCAATCCCTACGCTCTGGATCGCAACCCGTGTGGCTCCAGTTCCGGATCGGCCGTGGCAGTGGCCGCTAATTTATGCGCGGTGGCGATTGGTACGGAGACGGATGGTTCGATTATTTGCCCTTCGTCTATCAACGGCATTGTGGGCCTTAAACCGACGGTGGGGTTGGTGAGCCGGAGCGGGATTGTGCCGATTTCCCATAGCCAGGATACAGCCGGGCCGATGGGGCGCACGGTGGCAGATACGGCCGTTTTGCTGGGCGCTTTGACTGGCCTTGACCCGCGCGACCCGGCCACAGCTTCCAGTGTAGGCCAACGCCACACGGATTACACGCAATTTTTACAGGCGGATGGGCTGCAAGGGGCGCGGATTGGCGTGGCGCGTAACTATTTTGGCAAGCGAACGGCCGTAGATCAGTTGCTGGAAGAAGCGATTGAGATTATGCGCCAGGCCGGGGCGGAGATTGTCGATCCGGCCAATTTGGACACAGTAGAGCAGTTGTCGGAGCCGGAAATGGAAGTGCTGCTGTATGAATTCAAGGCGGATTTGAACGAGTATCTGGCGCAGCGCGGCCCGGATGTGCCGGTGCATTCTCTGGCGGAGATTATTGGATTTAATGAGCAAAATCGGGAGCAGGTAATGCCCTGGTTTGGTCAGGAAATTATGCTGATGGCTCAAGAGAAAGGGCCGTTGACGGAGGAGGCGTACCGGCAGGCGCGGGCTGAATGTTTGCGTCTGGTGGCGACGGAGGGGCTTGACGCGGTGCTGGCAGAGCATAAGCTGGACGCCATTATTGCCCCTTCCAACCACCCGGCCTGGCTGACGGATTGGGTGAATGGGGACAGGTATTCGGGAGGCAGTTCGGCGATAACGGCCGTAGCCGGTTATCCCAACATCACAGTGCCGGCCGGTTATGTTTTTGGCCTGCCGGTAGGCATTTCTTTTATGGGCGGGGCGTACCAGGAGCCGACGTTGATTCGATTGGCGTATGCTTTTGAGCAGGCAACCCGTTTGCGACGGCCGCCGCAGTATTTGCCTACGTTATTTGCTTAAAACAGCCGTTGACATCAAATTATTTTTGAGAGAATTAACGGCCGCCAGATATTTTTGTACGCCTAAAAATTTTCGCGCCAAATGTTGACAGCCAGACCATTTCTGGTAGTCTACAGGGACTATAGTCCTATACAATTGCCTGCTATCAAAGAAAGCAACTCATTTTCGCAGCGAAGCCTCAGCAGGACAATCAATTCAAAATTAACAGTTCAACTAAATGAAAGGAGGTAGACCATGATGATGAAAATGGCTGTCAGTTTTTTGTTTGGCGTCGTAACAGGCGCTGTTGTCGCTTTACTCTATGCGCCGTCTTCAGGTGAAGAACTGCGTGGCCAAATTCAGACGACTGCCCAGGCCGATATGCAGCGAATGCGGGAAGAGTGGAACCGGAATCTGGCGCAAATGCAAGCCCAAATTAACAAACTCAATGCCGATGCGACGGCTTACATGGAGCAAATGCGTAGTTCTGAGGGTGAGGGGGCTACGGCCGTCAATGACAAATAGATAGATGTTTAACTGGAGAATAGGCGCGATGCCAATTTTCCAAATTTTTATATACTGAAAACTCCGGAAAAGTTCGACGTGACAAATCAACACATTTGTGAGATGAATAGGGGAATGAAAAACTACACGAATATCTCCAACCCATACTGGAAAATTTCAACGACAAGCGCGTTGTAGACAAGATAAAG
>JAJRTP010000730.1 GCA_024278255.1 Chloroflexota bacterium
AAATTTAGCAAGGCGTTCAGGTAAGTCCTTAATTTCGTTAAGATTTAAGCCCCATTGGGCAAGAAGGTTTTTTTTGAGTGTTCATGCGCTATTTATACAGGAAACGGCTCTCATGAGCCTAATTTAACATTGTCAAAGTAGATACGCTTGATCTCGCTGACCGCCCGGCTGCCGGTGATTTTGCCTTGGGTACGGGTTTTTACCTGGATGATGAACAGGAGGGCGCCGCTACCCCTTATGAGGAGTATACCCTTTGGGAACTGGAACCTGTTTTTGGCCCGGAAAGCGGTCTACTGGCACACGAACTGGATGATTTGATTAAACTGAGATCGGCTGGTGTGGATACGGCCGATTTCATTGTGGACGCTACCTTTATCAACCCCTTTCCCTCGGCCGAAAATGATTGGGATTTTGGCTTTGGCTTCCGTGAAGATGAGGCTATCTACTGGCTGGTGATCGAATCCACTGGCGATTGGGCGCTGGTAGCCCGCCCGGATGGCCCGGAGAGTGATGAGGATGTTCAGGTTGGTACAGTAGACAATCTCAACCTGGGCGCGGATGAAGAAAATGTTCTGCGGCTGATTGCTTTAGGCGACACCGGTTACCTGTTCCTCAACGACGAATTTGTGGATACCCTGGACCTTTCCGCCATCCAGAATGCCGGCGCAGTCAATGTCATCACCGCTTTCTACGCCGACCATGAATTGGAGGGGGCTGCTACGGCTTATGAAGATTTCACCATCTGGCCCCTGCCATAAACAAGAAACTTCCCGGATACCAATTCAAGTGATATTTTCGTCCATTGCTACGGCCGTTTCTTTATGCTAGAATCGCTCCAGGCAAGCACACTTGAGGAACTGACATGCAGCAAAGTATCACCGCCATCCTGTCTTTGACCGACATATTTGATAACCTTTCTTCTACCCAACTGGAACTGGTTGCTTCCATCTGTGAACCAGGCACACACAATAAAGGGGACGTCCTGCTGACAGAAAACGAAAGCAGCACCGAACTTTACGTCATCGCCCGTGGCGGTGTTGAGGTATTGATGAACCCTTCCTTTGTGGGCGCCGAATCTGCGGAACATGAATCTGTTGTGTTGACAGAACTGCGGCAGGGGCAGGTGTTTGGTGAAGTGGCTCTGGTTGATCAAGGCATTCGTTCCGCTACGATTCGGGCCAGCCAGAATAACACATTGCTGCTGCGCATCCCGCGTGACCGCCTCATGCTTCTTTGTGACACGTACCCGGAACTTGGCTACAAGTTAATGAAAAATGTGGCTGCGGATTTGGCCTTCAAAATTCGTAATACCGACTTGACGGTGCGCCAATATCAATTAATGCTGTCGCAAAGGAAACAAGAACCATCCTGAGTTTCAATAATGGCTTTGTCGAAAAAACCGCAGAGGATGCGGAGATCGCAGAGATTTACCAGAGAAAAATCCTGCCAATCCGCGTAATCCGCGGCTTTTTTCAGTAAAGTCAAATAATTAGTTAGTCAAGAGCGAACATGAAGGTTGAAATTGTCAGCATTGGCACAGAGCTGCTGGTGAGTGACATTCTGGATACGAATGCGGCCTACGTTTCTCGCAGTTTGCGCGATTTGGAAGTGCAGTTAACTTGTAAGGTCACAGTGGGTGATGATCCGGCTATGATTGCGGAAGCGTTCCGCAATGCCTTGCAGCGAGCCGATGTGGTGATTGCCAGTGGGGGGGTGGGGGATGGCCCGGATGATTTTACCCGTCAGGCGCTTACGGCCGTAACCCCCCAGCCCGAAAACACCTCACCCATTACCCTGGGAGACCCCAAACTCTACGCTACCGGCCTTTTGGTCAAACTGGATGAATGCGCCCTTTTTTGCCTGCCGGGCAAAAGGCGGGAAATGTCCTACTTACTGGAAACTGAGGTGCTGCCCTTCCTGCGGCAGCAGCTTTCCGCTGATATGGTCACCGGTTGGACGCTGCTGCGCAGTGTAGGTTTGATGGAAAGTGTTCTCAAGCAGGAATTGGCCGATATAGCCCCTGATCCCCGGCACCGTATCATGTTCGATTCTTTTGCCGGGCAGACGAACATCCGCATTTGGGTGCAGGCCCCATCTGAAGAGGCCGTGCAGGCGGAACTGGCGGAACTGAAGCAGACCATCACGGAGCGTTTGGGCGATCACGTTTTTGGCGGCGAGGCAGACCGGCTGGAACAGGTGCTGCTGGCAGATATGCTGCAACACGGCATCACCATGGGCATTGCGGAGTGTTATACGAACCGCGTTTTGTTTGAGGCAATGCAGCCGCTGCCCGGCCATGAGCAGGCCATCACCTTTATCGAGGCGCAAACCTGGCAGCAGTTGGCAAATCAACTCCATTTGAATAACGTGACCCCGGATAATTTGACGGAATGGTGCCGTCATTCAGCGGAAAAGATTTTGGCAGAAACGGGGTCTGATCTGGGCCTGCTGGTTTACGGGAATATTATGCCGGGCGGGGTGCAGATTCTGGTGACGCTGGCGTCACCGAATGGCGTTTCAGTGACGCAGCGCTCGTTTGGCGGCCATCCTGAGAACATCGATCAATGGGCGTTGACGCTGGGACTGGCTCATCTACGCCGTTGGCTGCTGGTACATTCCTGAGTAAATCACAACCTTTTCCCTGGACTGTGTGTTATAAAAGAGGGCAGCAGAGTAATCTGATAACTTTGCCACTTTAATGAAGGAGATGGGGGTTCATGCGAATTGGAATGGTAACGGCCGTCTATAAACCGGTCATCAATGGCGTGACGCGCATGGTGTCACTGTACCGGCAGCATTTGGAAGCCGCCGGTCACGAAGTCTATATTTTTACGTTGGGGGAGCCGCACCCGGAGGATGAGGAACGGGTTATTCGGTCGCCGGGATACATGGTAGGGGATTACGGTTATCTGTTAACCATCCGCTATACGCGGGAAGCGCAGCGGCTCATGGAACAGATGGACGTAATTCACAGCCATCATCTGTTTATGAGCGTGGAGTTGGCCCATCGATACGGCCGTTGCCCCATCGTTTACACCAATCATACCCGTTACGATCTCTATGCCGGGGCCTATACTTCCATACCTCGGTCAGCCTCAGATGCCATCATGCGCCAGGTTTGGCCGGAATTTACCGATTATGCGGACGTGGTGGTAGCTCCTTCGGCCAGCGTGGGTTGTATCATGAAGGAATTTGGGGTGCGCCGTCCGATTGAAGTGATTGAGAACGGGGTAGAATTACGGCCGTTTCTCCAGCCATCCCACCCCTTGTGTAAAGCTAAATTGGGAATGCCGGAAACGGCCGTGCTGTTCACTTATGTCGGCCGTCTTTCCCCGGAAAAAAACCTGGATGTGCTTTTACAGCAGTTTGCCATTGCCCGCGATATTGCCCCGGATTTACGGTTGATGCTGGTGGGGAAAGGAGTGATGCAGGAAAGTCTGGAAACGCAGGCGCAAGAGTTGGGCATCAGCGACGCGGTGCATTTTACCGGGGCCATTCCCTTTGAAGATGTCCCCAATTACATGGCGGCAGCCGATTTATTTGTGACAGCTTCCGTGACGGAAGTTCATCCGCTGACTGTGATTGAGGCGATGGCGGCGGGGCTGCCCATTGTGGCTGTGTCTTCACCCGGTATTGTGGATACGGTAGCGCCGGGGGAGACAGGGCTGCTGACGACGCATCTGGAAGGCGGTCTGGCGGCAGCTATGGTGGGGTTGGCCCTGAATCCTGAACAGCGACGGATTATGAGCGGCAATGCGGTTGAGGCCAGCCGCCATTATGCTATTGAAAATACGGTGGCCCGGACGCTGGCTTTGTATGAAAAGCTGCACCGGGAACGGCCGGATTTGCAGCGGGATAAACCGCACGGTTTACGTTGGTATAATCGGGGGAAGTTGCAGCCGGTGGCGAATAAGTTGGGTCGTTGGTTACGGCCGTCTAACAAACCAGCCTCTTCCCGCCGCTGGATACCGGATTCGTTAATCCGCCGCCAGAATAATCAGCAAGATCAGTGGCATGGGTAACGGCCGTAAACAACTGGGCGCTTGGGGAGAAGGCGTAGCCGCTACCCGTTTGGAAGCCGAAGGCTACCGCATCGTCACCCGCAACTGGCGTTGCCGTCAGGGAGAAATTGACCTGATTGCCCGGGCCGGTGAAACCCTGGTCTTTATCGAAGTCAAAACCCGGCGCGGCCGCAGCATGGGGTCGCCCGAAGAAGCCCTCACGCCGCAAAAATCCCGCAAACTCATCCAACTGGCCCAACTCTACCTGGCCGAACACGATCTGGACGTAGACTGGCGCATTGATCTGGTTGCCGTGGAACTGGACACTTCTGGTAAGCTGTTGCGCTGCGAACACATTCCCAACGCCGTATTAGGCTGGTAAAGGCAAAAAATAAGGGCGGCCAAAAAGCCGCCCTTATTTTTCTGAATAGAGGAAATTAACGCTTATCCGTCTACGACAGTAATTGTGCCGTTCATGCCTAACGGTTCGTGGGGGAGGCAGAGGAAATAATATTCGCCCACCTCATTAAAGGTCACTTCAATCACTTCCGGCTCAGCATCCGGGAACAAATTCAGGCTAAACCAGAGGTCTGTAGCTTCCGGGTTGTCTTTCATGGTGAAGGTGTGAAATATGTCGTTGGATTTGGCTACAAAACGGACAGTCTCCCCTTTTTGTATCTCAATATTCTGTACATTGAAGGCCAGATCGGCCCCCACAATTTCGATTTCCCGTATGCTGTTGTCATTGCTGGGTGTTTCACTGATGGTTACCGGTTCCTGTGCTGCCGGGGCTTCCGGGGAATCGGCGGCGCTGGCTTCTTCTGTCGCGCCTAAGGGGCGAGAAGAGGCTTCCACAACGGGATACATCACGTGGAAGAAGGGCATTTCTACGCCGTTAGGCAGTTCCCAGCCGGTGGGAACCGGGTTCGGATTGCCAAACGGGTCTACTGGCGGAATCATCAGGTGGAATTGGGTGGCATTGGGATTGATCTCATTGTCAAAAGCCAGATCATAGGGGGCTTTGCGTACAAATTCAGTCAACATGCCATGCACAATACGACCCTCGGCGATCACTTCACCATTCTTGAGGATGTTACCCATCCCCCAGAAGGAAACATAGCTGTACTCGGTGGGCATGAGCATCGTGCCCCATTTGGTAACGCCGTGCTGGATGAAGTCGGTGACAACGCCGCCACCAGTGGGGTTAAACCAGCCATGTGGTGCGGCCATGGGCACAATCACTTCATATTCATCGCCGGCCGGTGAGGTGAAGGTGGCCCGGAAGTCAATGGTGTCCTGCGTGCGGGCGCCGTCCATAGCGGTAGCGTCTACCAGGGTGGCCTCAAAGCTGCCTTCTACGGTTACGGAGTTGTCGCTGAATGGGGTGGGGCCGGCCGTCATCAGGCCGCCATCTTCCCCTGCGACACGCATTTCTTCGGGTACGCCAATGACGATGGGGGGTAAATCGGTGCCTTTGGGATTATCGGCCGTGCCGAATACCGTCGGGTCGAGTTTGCGCGGGCCGGGCAGCAAGATATTGGCTGCGTCGCCTTCGGCCTGACTCAAGGTGACTTCAATGGGGCCGGTCAGCAGCTGCGGCGGGTTTTCGTTGCCGATGTGGGCGCTGAGCCAGGGCCACCAGGGGGATTGTTTGTAAGGCGCGTCATCCGCTTGGGCCAGGGCCATCATCTCCGGGGAGACAGGCAGTTCGTTGAAAGGTAAATCAACCTGCTCGGTGGCTGCACCGTTGACTTCGCTGCTCCATTCGATAGAGGGATACATGACGTGGAAGAAAGGTTGTTCCGCGCCGTTGGGCAGCATAAAGCCGGTGGGGATGGGATCGGGTTCACCGGCCGGGGTGACCGGGGGAATCATCAGGTGGAACTGGCTGCCATCGGGGTTGACTTCATTGTCAAAGGCCAGATCGTAAGGCGCTTTGCGCACAAATTCGGTCTGCATTCCATGCACGGGCCGGCCTTCAGCAATCAGTTCGTCGTTTTTGTAGATGTTGCCCATGCCCCAGAAGGAGGCATAGCTGTACAGCGTAGGCATGAGGCGCGTACCCCAGCCGGTGACACCGTGCTGGATGAAGTTGGTGACTACGCCGCCGCCAGTGGGATTGAATAGGCCAAAGGGGGCAGCTTTGGTCACTTCCACACGGTATTCATCTTCGCCGTTGGGGGACATGAAGGTAGCGACCATGTCAACCTGATCCTGGCTGCCGATGCCGTCGGTAGCGGTGGCATCTACCAGAGTGATGCTGATACTGCCGGGCACGGCAACGACGTTGTCGCCGAAGGGAGTGGGGCCGGCGGTCATCTGGCCGCCATTACCGTCGTCGGCCCGCATTTGGGGCGGAACGCCCAGAACCAAAGCAGGGATTTCTGTGCCCATGGGGTTATCGGCCGTGCCAAAAATGGTGGGATCGAGGGCACGGGGGCCGGGCAGCAGGAAATTTGCGCCGCCGTCGGCCTGTTCGCCGCGCAGGGTGATGGGGCCGGTCAGGGTAGCTGGCGGCGTTTCGTTGCTGATGTGGGCGCTGAGCCAGGGCCACCAGGGGGATTTGCCGAAGGCATCGTCGGGGCCGGGTTCGGGAATCATCATGGCCGGGGCGGCGGCCGGCGCTTCGGTAGATTCGGCGGCCGGCGCTTCTGTGGGTTCCGGGGCGTCAGTTGGCGCTTCAGCCGGCGCTTCGGTGGGTTCGGGGACGGTGGTTGGTTTTTCTTCCTGGGTGGCGGGTACGGCCGTGGGTGTGGGAGCCGGTTGGTTGGAACAGGCCGCAACTACAATACCTAACACAAGCATGAGAATAATCAGTTTTATAGTTTTCAAAACAAACTCCTTGTTAATCAAAATATTTTGGAAAAATCAGACAACAAAAACGGCGCAATACGCCGATCGTATTACGCATGAAATGCCAAAAATGGAATGGTTGGGGGTAACTATGGGGGTGTTCGCGGCAGTAAAGTCATATTTATCCTCCTTCTGTTCAGCCTGATTCAGTGCCTTTGGGTAACATGCAGGAGGTTTGACTTTATTTGTCACTTATGCAAAGATAGACAGACGTGACAATCCTGCCTGGATGTTACGTGTAATTAAAGCGTCCACGCTGCCTTGGTCGGGATTCGTGGGCGCTTTTTTTATTATGGTCTCCATTATATGCTTTGTAGGGAGAATGATTGTAAGCGCTCTTACGCGGCGGGTGGATTGTCTTTTGGGGAGATAACCTGGCTTGTTTGACCTATAGACCGTATACGATAGAGACTGGTATCATTCGGACTGATAAACTGCTAAGGCTGAAAACAGGTGTTTTTATGAATAACAGTCCTCAAAATGAGCAATCATTTATACGTTTGACTTTCAATCCCTGGTTGTGGCTGGTGATATTGGTGACGTTTGCTTTATTG
Source organism: Chloroflexota bacterium (assembly GCA_024278255.1). Taxonomy (GTDB): domain Bacteria; phylum Chloroflexota; class Anaerolineae; order Promineifilales; family Promineifilaceae; genus JAJRTP01. The sequence continues at coordinate 7,409 of JAJRTP010000730.1, forward strand.
GCCTGGTTGAGTGTGGCTGCTTACCGGGGTTACAATTTACGGACGTTTGATCTGGGGGCGATCAGTCAGGCGATATGGCAGGGGACGCGGGGGGCACCGCTTGTTTACACGCATATGGGGGTACCTCTCAGCCGGTTGGCGGAGCATGTGGAGATTATTTATTTTTTATTGATGCCGGTATATGCTTTACGGCCGTCCCCGGAAACACTGCTCATTCTCCAGGCATTATTGTACACTTTGGGCGCTTTGCCGGTATATGTGCTGGCCCGGCGTCGGTTGGGCAGCAGTTGGCTGGCTTTGCTGCTGGCAGTCGTTTATTTGTTTTACCCGGTGGGGCAAACGGCCGTCCTCTTTGAATTTCACGCCGATACTATTGCTGCCCCTTTACTGATGTTTGCCATTGAAGCGGCTGACCGGCGGCATTGGAAATCGTACTGGATTTGGCTGTTTCTGGCTCTGGCCAGCAAGTTTTACGTGTCTGTACCCGTCACCATGATGGGTTTACTGTTCTGGTGGCGCGGCGAGCGGCGTATGGGTAAATGGACGGTAGCGGTCGGCGTTGGCTGGTTTCTCTTTTCCTTTGGCTTGGTGCGGGCGCTGTTTGCTCCGGCTGATGACGCTGCCAATTTAAAGGCCACACCGGGCAGCTATTTTGATTTCTACTTCGGTCAGATTTTTGCCATGCGTCAGTCCGCGTTACCCCGGCTGTTTACCGCTGTTGTGATCTATTTGCCCGCGCTGTTTTTGGGTGTGTTTGCCTGGGAGTGGTTGATTGTAGCCAGCAGTACGATTGTGCCGGTGTTAATTAGCAGCGGCATTGGGCCATCGTACAGCTATATTTTTCATCATTATGTGTTGGCGGTGCCTTTTTTGGTGACGGCCGTTATTTACGGAGCGGAGACCAGAAAGAAGCGGGAGGCAGCAGCCCCGAAAAAGCGGCTTTTCCCCTGGCAGTCCTGGGTTGTTTTGACTTTGTTGGTGACGCTGGCTTTGAATTTTATGTTTGTCAACCTGCCGCGCGATCCGAATTATTACTTGTCTGCCGGCCGGGAGGGACAGGCAGCGAATGCTTACCGGATTACGGAGCGGGATGTGCTGAAATCGGAATGGCTGGCGGAAGTTGTGCCGGAGGAAACGGCCGTAGCCGCCGACCGGCTGCTGGGGGTGCATCTGATCAATCGGCCGGAATTTTATTTGGCACGGCCGTTAAAGAAACCATTGGTTGATCTGCTGCCCGGATTGGATTACGTCGTTGTAGACGCTTTGTTCGATTACGACATCAACACAGCCGATCAAGCAGACAATGGCGGGGTGGGCTGGGATTGGGAACCAATTGCCCTGTTGATGCAGTCACCCGGCTGGCAGTTGCAGCAGGCGCGGGACGGCCTGCTGTTGTTTGGCCGGGAAGGGGAAGGGTTGGTGCAAGCGGTGGCGGTGGAAACGGCCGTAACCGATCCGCCATTATTAGCTCAATTTGAGGATACGATTGGGTTAGTGGGTTGTGATGTGGCCGAAGCAGTGGGGGATAAAAGGCAAATGACGTGTGAGTGGGTGGCGTTACGGCCGTTAGCCCAGGACCCGCAGTACTTTGCTGTTACCTGGATAGAGGGGGTGGAGAACGGCCGTGTCGTCCACCTGCCTACCCTGGCTTTATACCCCACCCAGGAATGGGAAGAAGGCCAAATCATCCGCGAAACTTTTGAATTTACCCTGCCGGAGGATATGGCTCCCGGACAATACGTCCTTTACACTGGTTGGTATGATTCCAGCCATCCCCAAGCGTTTGCTACGGATGCTGCCGGTCGTTTGGGCAGCGAATACCAGACAGGCATTCTGGAAATAGCGCCTGAAAACTGAGCGACGTAAATCAGCGGATGAGGATGGTCTCAACGCCAACATCGGTTTGCTCCCACACCTTATCGGCCGTCAATGCCGGAATATCCCGCGAGAGCGCCAACGCCAGACACGCCCGGTCAGCCAGAGAAAGCCCTAAAGCCCGTGTTTGAGGCAGAAGCGCGGCCGTTAATGCGGCGTGACTGGCAGAAAAAGAGACGATCTCAATATTGGTTGCTGTGATTTTTTGCAGCGCCACCTGCGCATCATGTCCGTCCCGAGCAAACCGGCCAATAACTTCGCTTAAATTAACGGTTGACAGACAGCAATCGTCAATGTGGCCGGCAACTTGCTCATGCCCTCTTTCCCGAAACAGAAACGCCAGCAGAGCTGAAGCATCGAGGGCGATCATACTTCCGCAGTTTCCCTGGCGGCCTCGTTCCGGCGTTCGGCAATCAAGTCATCTACAACGTTTTCTGGTTTTGCCTGGCCGTAAAGCTGATCAACCCAGCTTTGTAAGGCCGCCGCAGACAGTTTGTTGTCATCAGAGGTGACAACGGCCGTTAAAATTTCCCGCGCTTCCGCTTCCATACTGCGCCCTGCTTTTGCGGCTCGGATACGCAGTCTTTTGTGTACGCTATCAGGTAAATTGCGAATATTGAGCATTGCCATCAAAAATGCCTCCCAATCAAGATGCTTCTATTGTAGGCATTGTAGGCAACAGAGTCAATGTAGTTTTGCCAATTAAGCAGTTTTCATCGCCGCATACACCCGCTGCGGCGTAAAGGGAATGCGGCGCAGGCGGACACCGGTCGCGTCGAATACGGCGTTGGCAATGGCCGGGGCTACCCCATCTTTGGGGATTTCGGCGATGGCTTTAGCGCCAAAGGGGCCGGTCGGCTCATTCGTCTGCACCAAAATCGCTTTCATCCAGGGCATCTCGTCGGCGCGGTAGATGTGGTAGGGGCCGATCTGGTCGTTGATCAGGTTGCCAGTTTCGTCGTAGGCCATCTCTTCGCAGTGACCGTAGCCCAATGCCTGGGTCATGCCGCCTTCTACCTGCCCGCTGGCCGTGAGGGGGTTGATGGGAACGCCCGCGTCTACGGCCATCACCAGTTTCGTCACCGTTACTTGACCTGTTTCCGTGTCCACTTCCACTTCGGCGAACTGCCCGGCAAAGGGCGGCGGCGAATCGAGGCTGACGTAGCTGGCTGAGGCCATGAGTTGGCGTTGGTCTTCCTGGTGCAGACTGTGCAAAGCCACTTCGGCCAGGGTGACGCTACGGCCGTCGGGAGCTACGGCCGTTTTGTTTTCCAACCGAATCCCGTCTGGGCTGTCCAGTTCCAGCATGAGGGCAGTCCGCTCCTTAATCTGTTCGGCAATTTGTTCGGCGGCGTGTTTGACGGCCGTGCCCGAAATATACGTCGTGCTGCTGGCATAAGCCCCCGTGTCAAACG
>JAJRTP010000731.1 GCA_024278255.1 Chloroflexota bacterium
GGCAACCGCAGGAATTTGGTGATAGGTTCAACAAGTAAGGGCTGCCAGGGGGCCGTAAAGGCCAAATTCTCAGCCAATGTGTGCAGTTGTATGGGCAAATAAGCCAAGCGCGTCAGGCTGAGAAACTGCCGGTACTGTTCCGGGTCTTCTACCTCTCCTCTGGTCTGGAAAACCAAAAACAAGCGCGAACCTGGCGCTGCCCAATCGTACAGCGTTTGGCTGACTGTTTTAGATTCAGACTGGCCGAGAAAAAGGAAGAGGGCGTTCAAGCCAATGGCCACTCTTTCCTCTCGATCAATCAGGCGGCGCACTTCTCTTGCTGTAAGCAGTTGGTCTAATTCGTTGGCGTTGCCCCGAATGTAGGCGACGTTAACCAAATCAGCGAAGAGGCTGTCGCCATAGCTGACGGCTACCGGATTGATGTCGCTGTAAATGACGCGGGCGTCAGGAGCGAAGGCATGGATGTGGTCTTCTGTGGGCATCCCGGAGGCCAGATCGAGGAATTGGGTGTAACCGTCACTGGTCAGGCGCTGGGCTGCTTCCTGGATGAAGGCCCGCCGCAGCCGCACCCATTTACGCAGGGAAGGAATGATTTTGAGCATCTCTTCGCCGGCCTGCCGGTCTACTTCAAAGTTGGCCGTGCCGCCAGCCAGATAGTCGAAAATACGGGCCGTATTGGGGATGGTGGTGTCCAGGAATACGGCCGTATTAGGCGCCATGGTTGTTTTGTCGGTCACTGTCATAAAATTCTCAATCCTGAGCGGGTTCGGCTGTTTCTATCGATTGGCTGGGATACGGCCGTCCCAGGCGCAAATCCACCGGCTCCCCCGCCGCCACATCAGACAAGGCGCGTAAACCCAGGCTGATAATATTTTCTACATCGGCCGTCTGGTGCAACTGGGCGCTGATCCGGTTCAGATTCAGTTGGCGCTGGGCGCGGCCTTCTGCCTGGGCCAGCAAGCGGGCATTTTGAATGGCAATTGCCAGCGGCCCGACTATCGTTTTCAGCAGCGAGATTTCCCGTTCGCTGAAATCAGTTTCATTTTCTATCGCCAGCACACCCACCAGTTTGTTCGCTACAATCATGGGCAGCCCCAGCCAAACTTTTACATCAGCGCCAACGGCAAACGAATGATATTCCTCCACAGCATCGGATTCCCGATTGATGGTCAGCATCTCCCGTTTACGAGCCACATACCCGGCAAATCCCTCGCTGATGGGTAAGGGCGGGATGGAGGAAAGGTCCACTTCCTGACCAAATTCGTAACCGTAAATCCAGTGTAATTTAGCGCCATCAGAGGTAAGCAGGGAGATAGACATGCCGGTAGCCTCGACAAAGGAAAGAATTTCGCGGCGGGCGCCCTTGAAAATATCAGTCAGACCGGGCGCCTCGGAGAGGAAGAGGCTGAAGCGATAGAGGGAGCTAAGCTGGGCTACGCGAGCCTGGGCTTCGGCGGTGAGTTGGGCATTGGCCAGGGCTACGGCCGTTTCCCCAGCCATCGTTTGCGCCAGCCGCACCTCCTCACTGCTAAACAGCGGGGCAGCCTTATCCCGGCGAAACAGACGAATCAGTCCCATCAGTTCCCCGCCCCGCACCAAAGGAATATCCAGGCAGCCAAACTGTTCCGCCTCGGCCAACACGTGGCGCAGAGACGCCGCCAGATCAGGGTCATCCAGAGAAAACATCTCCGGCTGCTGCGTCTGAAGCACCGGGTATGCGCTGCTGTTATCGGCGGGAGACAGATCGGTCACTTCCAGGGCAAAGGATTTTGTTTCCCCGTTGTACCGGTAATTTGCCTGATGTATCTTACCGGCTTCCCCGTTCTCCCAGGTGAATATCGTGCAGCGGGTGGCCTGAAACTGGGCGGCAAAGGTATAGGCCGTGCGCCGCACTATTTCGCTCACATCCAAAGTCGTCGCCAACAGATTGTTGAAATCGTACAAGCTTTGGGTTTCTTTGAGCCGGGCTTCTGTTTCGGAGAGGTGACGGCGGATAATTTTCGTTTTTTCCTCAGATTCACGGGCAAACTGGTTAGCTGTCCAGACCAGATAAAGGTAGATTAAGGCAATAATCAGACCCGCCATAATCTGGACGGAGATGGATACGATTTCACCGGCTGTTAGCCCACCGTCCAGTTTAGCCGGCAGCTCCAGGAGAAAGTTGACCACCCCGACCAGCAGCAAAAGCACAATCAAAAAAAGGATTCGGCGTCCTTTACGCCGAATCTCCGAATTTTCCGATTGGATTTGCAGAAGGTTTTTAATCTTACCTGTGGTTGTCATATTCCCCAAAATAAGTTTTCAGTAATCAGTGTTCAGTTTTCAGTATGGGCGTCCTCTGGCAAACCCCACTGAAAACTGACGACTGACTTCTGGTCACTGGTACTAGGCATAACCTAAATCCCAGATTTCTTCGCCTTCCAATATCTGGCGAATTTGCTCCGGAAAGCGATCTGCATCCAGCGGCTTGGACAAAAAGCCATCAAAGCCGGCCTGCCGCGCTTTTTGCATCTCTTCGCTGCTGCCATGGGCGGTAACAACGACGACGAGGGTGTCTTTGAGTTCTTCGTCTTCCCGAATCTGGCGCAGCGCGTCGTAACCATCTTCATGGGGCAGACGCAAATCCATCAGGATCAGGTCTACGCGGTCCATCGTGTGGGCAAAATCTACCACACCCCAGCCGGTTGTTTTCCATTCACATTTTTTGACGCCCATGAAGGCCAGCAGGCGGGCCACTAACACGAAATTAGACACGTTGTCTTCGACGACCAGTACGTTTGCCTCTGTGAGTCTTACGGGTGTTTTCATAGATGTATTTACCATATTTTTCTCTCGCTGTTATTGTGTTGCAGAGTTGCAGGTTAAACATACTTTGCCACCTTGCCCCTCTGCCGCTTTAATCATAACGGGTATTGTTCTTTAATTCCGTTAAGGATGCGAGAAAAGAATGCGAAATAAGTACTTTTATCTCATTATTCAGGCTGGATTGCCTCTGTTTAATCTGCCCAAATACGCCCGGAACGGCCGTGCAGCGTATACGTCTCATTTTTCTGGAAAATCTGCCCGGTTTCAGTCAGTCTTTCCGGGAGTTGGCTGGGGAAATCTGGCGGGCTGGAAAAGGATTGATTGTCAGTTGAGGTATTGAGGGCGATAACGGCCGTTTGCCCCTCATACTGCCGTTGGTAAACCACCACAGCCTCATTGGCATAGAGAACAGTAAAATCGCCGCGGCGCAAAGCCGGAATCTCGTGCCGTAAACGGATGAGCGCTTGCACCTGAGCCAATAACGAGTGATTCCAACTGGCTTCGTCCTGCCAGGGGAAAGCGCGGCGGCAGTCCGGGTCACGCCGGCCGGGCAGGCCAATTTCATCGCCGTAGTAGATGTTGGGCGCGCCGGGCACGGTCATCTGGCAAAAGAACATGAGGGAGACGGCCGTAACATCCTCATTAACCACCGTCAGAATGCGCGGCGTGTCATGGCTGCCCAGCATATTCATCTGCGCCAAAACAATTTCCGGGGCATACGTCTGGTTGAAGATGCGGTTGAGTTCATCCCCAAACTGGTGGCCGTTAAGCGACTGAATATAACCCAGGCCCGTATGCGTACTGTCGGACTGGTCTAGACTTTGACCGCCAAAAAACCCCAGGGCAGCGCGGGAAAACATATAATTCATTTGCGCGTCAAACTGATCGCCTTGCAGCCAGCGCTGCGCGTCCCCCCACAACTCGCCCACAATGTACGCCTCCGGGTTGACCGCCCGGCAGCGCCGCCGAAATTCGCGCCAGAATTCATCGTCGTCAATTTCACTGGGCACGTCCAGTCGCCAGCCGTCAATCCCTTTTTCCAGCCAGTGTGTGCCCACAGACCAGAGAAATTCACGCACGGCCGTATTATCCGTATTAAACTTGGGCAGCGAATGAATCCCCCACCAGGCGTCATAATTCGGCGGATGCTGCGTGTCATACGCATTAAGCGGCCAGCCATGCGCGTGAAACCAGTCCCGGTAAGGCGATTCCTCACCACATTCCAGCAGATGATTAAACTGGAAAAAGCCGCGGCTGGCATGGTTAAACACCCCATCCAAAATAACCCGGATGCCCCGCTCATGGGCTGCCTGGAGGAAAACGTCAAACGCCCGGTTACCGCCCAAAATGGGGTCTACCGTAAAGTAATCATGGGTGTGGTAGCGATGGTTGGAGGCAGATTGGAAGATGGGGTTCAAATAAATGGCATTGATACCCAAATCCACCAGATAATCCAGCTTTTCTGCGGCGCCCAATAAATCGCCGCCCTGGAAGCCATAAGTGGTAGGCGGTGCCCCCCATTTTTGCAGATGGTTGGGTTTAGCCGGATAACCAGCCTGCTCAAAACGCCGGCTAAAAGCAAACCGGTCGGGGAAAATCTGATAAAATACGGCATCCTGCACCCATTCAGGGATGGAAATGGTCATGGAACAGTGTCTCCTATTTCGGGTTTTAAAATTGTCGTTGGTTAATTTTAGATAAATTGGCCTGAATTTACCAACGGCCGTTTTTAGCCATCGTCTTGGTCAAGAAGTGCAACTTCTCAGAGAAGTTGAACTTCTTAAATTTTGCCTGTGAGGAAGACTTAAAAATGATAGGTATGATTTGCTTCTAAACCTCAGCTATGATACTATTTTGCCACGTTATGGCGGGTGTGGTGTAGGGGTTAACACGCCTGGTTGTGGCCCAGGAGATCGTGGGTTCAAATCCCACCACTCGCCCCAAATGCAAGAGCAACGAGTTACCTCGTTGCTCTTTTTTTTGCCCGGTACCCAGTCACATTACCAGGGTCACAAAAATAGCCAGTAAATGACGCTTGACTGAGTACCAGCTTACCCTCGCAAATTCTGGATATTAAAAAGGCCGGTAGATTTCCCTTTATTTTTGTTAATACGCCGCATCATGTTCTCTGTGCGGGTTTGCATACTTTCATCGCCCAACCTGGTGAAAAGTTGCAGGGCCAATTGAGCGTGAGACTCCGCTTTGCGCCATTTGTTCTGCTTGCACAAAACCAGGGCCAGTTTATAGCTGGTAGACGCCACGCAACTGCCCCGCTTGGACTTTTTAGCTACCTCCACGCTCTTCTCCAGATTGCTTAATGCCGGCCGTCTTTTGCCCGCATCCTGGTAAGCCACCCCCATTTCAGCCAATGTCTGGGCTTCCGCCACCAGGTTTTTGTGACTGCGGGCTAAATCCAACGCCTTTCTGTGAAAATCCATAGCTTTATTGAAATCGTGCATGTGCTGGTAGACATTGCCCAGATTGTTTAGCGTTTCTACCTGAATCGCTATATTCCCTTCCTCACGGGCCAGAGCCAACAAGCTGTTATACGCTTCCTCTGCCGTACGATACAGCTTGGCCTTCACATAAAGGGAACCAATCTCATTCCAATGCCATTTTATCTTGACCAGATCGCCGGCTTCTTCGGAAATCTGGCGGCTGGTGATCAGATACTCAACAGCCCGGCCGGTATCTCCCCAGGCGGCATAGGCCTGGGCCAGACTGATGAGAATTTGCTGCTTCCGGGTGGACTTATACCCTAAATCGTCTACCAGACGCAAGGCAGATTTGTACATTTTGGTGGCTTCGGTCACATTGCCCAACCGGCTGTATACGTCGCCTAATTTTTCATAAGCTCTCATTTCCTGGACACGGCCGTTAATCTCCTGCGCCGATAGTAAAGCCCGTTCAAAATATTCCTGCGCTGTGGCTGGTTGGTCCGTCTCCAAATACAAGTCACCCAGACGCAAAAGATTGCGAATCATGCGGCGACGATCATTACTTTCCTGCGTGATATTGAGCGCATGAGCATAATACTCAGCCGCCCGATCCGTACGCCCTGATACCCGATATAAATCACCCAAATTCCCCAATGCTTCCCCTTCTCCCACACGATCTCCGATCTGGCGCGCCAGGTCCAGTGTTTGCTTAAACAAGGCTACGGACTCCCGCGTCTCACCGGAATCCAGATAAAATTTGCCCATGCTGTTCAGAATGCGTTCCACACGGGCCTTGTCGCCAATATCGCGGGCGATGCCCAGCGACTGCCGGTAATAATAGATAGCCTCATCTGCCTGGCCCAACTGGCGGTACGTTTCCCCCAAACTGTGCAAGGCGGTGGCTTCTTTGTAGCGGTCTGCCTGGTTTTGGGCGATGGTTAGTTCTCGTTCATGTAGATTGATGGCTTGCTCAGGACGGCCGTTCTGCCGGTAGACACGTCCCAAATTACCTAAAGCCAGCCCTTCCTGCACCATATTACCTGTTTCGCGGGCAATACCCAGATGCTCCTCATGAAATTCAATCGCCCTGTCCAAATAGCCCAGAGCCGTATAAGCCAACCCCAAATTACCTAAGCCCACCCCTTCCAACTCCAGGGACCCTTCAGCCCGGGCAATATTAACTGCCTGCTCAAAGTAAAGGACCGCCACATCCAGTTTACCAATGTCCAGGTAAGACAACCCCATTGTGTTGTAGGACTGGCCGGCAATCAACCGGTCAACGGCCGTTTCCCGTTCAATTTCCCGCTCTGGCGGGGCCGGTTTTCCGGTCAATCTGGTATATGCGCCAATCAAGCCGGTTTCCATCTCCGCCCAATTGCGGTAGCGATGCTCCCGTTTCGCCATGAGGCAGTGGCGCAATACTTCCAGAACAGGCGGGGGAATGGTGGCATCCGGGGGTTTAATACTGTTGGTCAGATGAATCTGGCGCAGTTCTTCGCGGGTTTCGCCTTCGGCGGCAAAACGGCCGTTAATCATCTCATACAAGATACAACCCAACGCATATATATCAGCCCGTTCATCCAGCGCCTCATGCTCCCACTGTTCCGGCGCCATGTAAAGCGGCGTACCGGCCACGCCCTGCGTCAATTGGGTGCGGCCAAAATTTTCCTTTTTGTCACTCAGACTGCCAGTCCTGCCCGGCTTCAATTCCGACAGCGTACTGGCCAGACCAAAATCCGTTACCCGCGCCGCTTCATCATAACCCATAAGAATGTTTTCCGGCTTGAGGTCCCGATGTACCAGGTTGGGGATTTTTTGGGTGGCATATTTCATACCGCGAGCTACGCCCAACGCGATGGAAACGGCCTGTTCAACCGGCAGCGGCTGGCCTGGCCTAAGCCAGGAACGCAGGGATGCGGATGATTTTCCTTCCGGCTGCACAATCCATTCCAACACCAGATATATCTCACGGCCGTCACCAATACGCTCCACCCGGTACGCCTGCACAATATGGGGATGCTGGCCCAATTCCACCCACATCGTACCCTCCCGCAAAAACAAATCGCGGGCCGCCCGGTTAGACAAATATTCCGGCTTGAACGTTTTCAGAGCCACCAGACTGCTGGTCAGATGATCGCGGCATAAATAAACCAACCCCATGCCCCCAACCAATTTATTGATCACTTCATACCGGTCAGCAATAAATTTTCTGCTGGATTCCTCGCCATCAGGCGGCAAAACAGCCGGCGGTAAAGGGGGTTTAGTAACTGTATCGTGCATAAGGTTAGTATAGCATTATCTCCAGGTTCTTGTCAGGGATAATTTTAAGAAAGAGTAACAGGCTAATCGAGGGACTATGTTATAATCCCGCGCTATGTGGCAACGAATCCGGCAAACGGCCGTATGGATACTCCCAACAATGGCGCTCGGCTTATATACCGGCCGGGTTATCAGTGAACAATGGGCCTGGGCTTATGGTACCGGGACCGCAGCCGCGCTTATCCTGACGCTGGTCATGCTGTTGTTGGCGGGCAGTATCGTCAAACCACATGGGTTGCGCGGCACATGGCCGCTCCTGCCACTCTTTTTCTACGTGTTTTATCCGGAACCTGACCCGATGACGGCCATTCTCGTCGGCGCACTCTCCTTTTTCACCCTAATGCTGGCAGGATACAATGATTCTCCCGTCTTCAGGACAACCGTTTTAACTGCACCGCAAAAATTGTGGATTGGCACGGTAAGTACGGCCGTTTCCTTCGGCGCTCTCTACATCTTCACCCTGGCCCCCGACATTTTGCCGGCCGACAACGGCGAATTTCAACTTATTGCCACCCAGTTAGGTGTGGCTCATCCTCCCGGCTTTCCTCTCTACACCCTGCTGGCGCATTTGTTTACCCGGCTGCCCGGCCCCACCTCACCTGCTTACATGGTCAACCTGTTCTCGGCCATCACCAGCACCGCCACCCTGGTTTTGCTTTACCTGACGGTTTACCAATTGGCGCGGCGGCATCTGGCTGCGGTTACGGCCGTCATCACCCTGGGCACCGCCACCACCTTCTGGGCCCAAGCCACCACCGCCAACATCCGCAGCCTGACCGCCTTTTTTGCAGCGCTGGCAATTTATGCACTGGTGCAGTTGTATGGAGATTGGCGATTGGTTCAATCTTCAAGATTGAACCAATCTTATATGATGGCGAATAAGTGGCTGTTGTTGTTTGTCGCGGCGTTGGGGTTGGGCGTGACACATCATCTGTCGCTGGCGTTTATGGGGCTGGTTTTTGTCCTGTTTTTGTTATGGCTGGATTGGCGTTTTTTTGTAACACCGCGGCGATGGTTACGGCCGTTACTCATCCTCCCTCTCGTTCTCATCCCCTTACTCTACCTGCCCCTACGCGCCCTGGCCGACGTGCGTGGCGCCAAAGAAAGTCTGGCAACCCTACCCGGCTTCCTCAATCACTTTTTGGGATTGGGCTTTCAAGGTGATTTCTTCTACTATTTGCAGCCAATTGTCCTGATCGAGCGATTCAAAATCATGGGCAGCGTCCTCACCTTCCAGTTTTCTCCCTGGCTGCTCTTAGGGATGCTCATCGGCTTCCTCCTTCTGCTAAAACAAGAATGGCGGCTGGCCCTGGTTCTGGGCGCAGCCTTCGCCCTGCACGTCTTCGTCACCGCTGCCTACCGCGCTCCGCAAACCGTCGAGTACATGCTGCCCGCCTACCTTCCTCTGGTCATTTTTCTGGGCTACGCTGTGGGCAAACTGGACAAAATCACCCCCCAACTCGTAGAACGATTTTGCAAATCGTTCCAGCGCGATTTACAAAATCGCGCTACGAATGCAAGCCGAGCATTGGCCCGGCTATTCATCGCCAGCCTGATTGTAGCCGCGCTGTACCAGAGTTGGCAGCATTTTCCCAGCTACACTTACCTCCATCGCAGCACAGACACTCGTGACTACACGCAATTTCTCCTGCAAGAAGCGCCGCCAAACAGCCTCATTCTGGCAAACTGGCACTGGGTCACGCCGCTCTGGTACTTGCAGGATGTGGAAAACCAGCGCCCCGACGTCACCATCAAATACGTCGCTCCCGGCAGCGAACCGTACAGCCAGACATGGGCGCAAGCTATTGCTGCGGGCTTGGCCGACGGCCGTACCGTGATCGCCACCAACTTCGATGCAGCCGCTTACCAAACCCTGCCTCCAACCGAACCTCTAGGTGAAGCCTTCCTCTTCCGCCAGCAGCCACGCACGGCCGTACCCGCCAACTTTACCCCTTTCAACGACACCCTGGACAACGCCAGATTCCTCGCCTACCATTTGCAACCAGCCAAGGTGGCCGCCGGTGAAGAAGCTATCCTCACCCTTGCCTGGAAACCAATCACCCGGCTGAATGATGAGGGTGAAATAACCCAGGCGCCGGTCTCGCTTTACGCTCACCTTATCGGCGCAGACGGCCGTCTCTACGCCCAATCCGATCTCACCGTCCGTCCCCAACCGCAAGGCATCACCCTCACCCAATTCCGCCTGACGCCCCGCCCCGGCGCCCTGCCCGGCCCGTACAACGTGCTTATCGGCTCTGCTGATGTGCAAATACCTCTGACAACCCTCACCATCACCGCTGCCGCCTGGCCCCCCGCCAGCCAAAACCGCCTCTACCGCCCTACCGCAGACAATCCCACCCGCCGCCTCACCGGTTACGATTGGGACAACACGCTGCCCGGCCAGCCCCGCCTCTACCTGCACTGGCAAACGGCCGACGGCTACGTGACGGAAGTCCGCGACAGCGGTTTGGAGAATTTACCCGCGCTGCGCGGACCGTGGGGAGTGATCAGTGAACAGTATTCAGTGGTCAGTGGTCAGTCGGAAGAGTATTATGTGCCGTTGGGTCAGGGGATTGTGTGGACGGGCCAATTAATCTCTCAATCGCCGATCTCACCCGGCGACGGTTTCTCTCTCCCTCAATCCCTCACCGCCGGCCGCCCCATTTTGCGCGATTTGGTTACGGCCGTGCGTCTCATCGGTTTTGAGGAGGATGGTTACCACTGGGCCTGGTGCGATTCTTACGATTCCGTCCCGGCGATGGGGGCAATCCCCACGCTCAAATGGATTGCCGGTTCCCGCGTGGCCTCTCCCAGCCTCATCACCTATCCGGACGGCACATTTCCTGACTACACAGAATACTGCATCAGTGAAAAACCGGCTCCTGGCGCACCCGTCTTGTCTGTGGATGAGACGGCCGTACCCGGCCAGACCATAGGCGTCACCTTGCAGCTTTATGACGCTTTCACGGGACGGCCGTTGCCCATCCTCGACGAACGCATCACTGCCCAATACCAATGGATTCCGTTGGGATTCAGCCAAATCGGGGAATAAAAAAGACCTGACAAATTGTGTCAGGTCAAATGGGCCTACTTGGATTCGAACCAAGAACCCAGCGGTTATGAGCCGCTTGCTCTGCCATTGAGCTATAGGCCCGCGTTCAGTATGCAGTGAACAGTTTTCAGTGTTCAGTAAAAGAGCGGCAGAGGGGATTCGAACCCCTGATAACAGCTTGGAAGGCTGTTGTGTTACCCCTACACCACTGCCGCGTGACAGTAACCGGTCACCGACTACCGAACAGTCGGGGCGGCCAGATTTGAACTGACGACCTCTCGGACCCAAACCGAGCGCTCTGCCAAGCTGAGCTACGCCCCGGCGCTGTTGTTAAAGCGTCGGACAGTAGTATACTAAGCCCGCAAAGCAGCGTCAACTGCTTTGCGTCCATCCTCACAGATTTATTGTGTATCCCAAGAATCAAGCATCATTATGGGTTTAAGATTAGCCAAATTGACAAGATAATCTGAATATGTTAAAGTTTCTCCAGTTTATTGGTAAGACCTTCTTGAAGAAAGCAGCATAAGCAGTCCCGTTTCACTGTGTTTCATAATGATGACAGTTGGGCAATTGGTTTAGCGCTTTTCTGGAATAGATTGTCTAAATTGTTTTTAAGGAGCAAATTATTATGGCACAGCGAGAACAGGGAACTGTCAAATGGTTCAACAGCGACAAAGGCTTCGGCTTCATCGAGCGCGACAATGGTAGCGATGTATTCGTCCATTACAGCGCCATTGATGGCGACGGCTATCGTTCAGTAGAAGATGGTCAGCGCGTAGAGTTCGACGTCGTTGAAGGCGCCCGTGGCTTACAGGCTCAGGCCGTCACCAAACTGGACTAACGCCTAGTTTCAACGCAAAACCAAGAGAGGAACATGCAAATTGCATGTTCCTCTTTTTTGTTTGCCAATCCCACAACTTTGTAGGGCGATTTTGTAAATCGCTCAATACCCAATGAA
>JAJRTP010000732.1 GCA_024278255.1 Chloroflexota bacterium
CATGTTTTGCAGTTTGCCCTGTGCGTCAACCGTTTCCAGGTAGAAGAGGGCCAGCCCTTTGCCGCCGGGGGGATTTTCTTCGGGGCGGGCCAGGGCCAGGGTCATTTGGGAGGTAGCGGCGGAGGTGAACCATTTACGGCCGTGCAGCCGCCACGTCTCATCCCGCCCCAATTTGGCGACGGTTTCCGACAGCCCCACATCCGAGCCGCCGGTAGATTCCGTCATCCACTGGCCGCTGGTCCAGAATTGAGCCGGGTCGCGGCTGGTCAGATGGGGAATCGCCCGGTCAATTAACTCCTGATTGCCGGAGAGGAGCAGGGTGCGGGCGGCCCCGTCGGTCATGGCCAGGGGGCAGGTGTAAACGTCGGTGGAGGGATGGAAGAGGTAGGCTAAGGCGAATTGGTGGATGCGGTCGTAACGGCCGTACTTCCCCTCATACGCCGCCGCCACTACGCCAAACTCCGCCGCCAACTGCTCTGCCTTTTGCCAGAGCGGGGTCAACTCAATCCGGTCAATGCGGTTGCCCCAGGCATCCCACTGCGTCAGAACCGGTTCATTCAGCCGGTCGGCCAACTGCATCTGGTACAGCTCGCCGCCGGACAATTCACCCAATGCCTGCAAGGACGGTTCGATTTCTGCCAACACCTCCGGAGGCAAAACCCGCCGCAAATAAGAGCGCAGCGCCCGGTCATCTTCATATTGATTGCCCAAAACAGGCGGTGGTTGGTTAAACGGTTTAATGTCCATCATCTTCTCCTTTGTAAATAGCCGCGGATTGCGCGGATTATTGCGGATTAAATCCTGTAAAATCCGCGCAATCCGCGGCATTTCATTCAATGGTGGTGAGTTTTGCTCATGTTGTCTCCTGTAATGCGTAAGAAAGTCCCCTCATCTCCTCACCCCTCATCCCCTCACCGTGTCATTCATCCACGTTTGCCAAAAGCTGGCTGAACGTTTCAATAAATTCATCCCGCACAGCTAGTTCTTCCGGGGTGAAATGTTCGTGCAGGAGTTTGTCTTTGAACGCCTGGGGATCAACATCGTCGGGCACAATCCAGGTTTGGCTGGTGGGGTAGCCGATCAGCTGGTTTTGACCCAGGACAAATTCTTCGTTAGCGACAAGGCCGTATTTGCGGGTGGGGAGGGGCCAGGTGGCGTCTACCGTCATCTGGCCTTTGGGGGTGTCTACGAGGAGGTAATTGTGTACGTCTACGAAACGGCCGTTCGTCCTTTGCAAAATGTCGCGCAGTTCAGGCGTAAACGTTCTCGGGTCTAGCTGCAATTCCACCGTACCGGCCACGATGTGAGCGGGCAGACCCAATTCGGCAAACAATGCCTTCAGCAAGTAATGTTTGCCGGAGCAAGTGCCGCGCCATTCCCGGATATGTGTTTCCGGTTGGCGGTCGCTGGCGCGCATGTAGGGCATGTCCCGCACCAGGCGGAAAGCGGTGGCAGCGTCTACCTCTGTGCCGGGTTCCAGCAAATTTCGTTTGACAGCTTCTTTTTGGAAATCATTTAGGAGGCTCATGCGTCCATTATACGCAGAGACCCCGGTAAATCAACTGTGAAGATAGCCCCTTTCTCCGGGCCGTTTTGCACAAAGACGGCGCCGCCATGCGCTTCGGCGATATTCTTGACGGCCGCCAGCCCCAATCCTGTGCCGGACTGCTCCAACGAACCGGCCTGGATACCGCGATAATATTTGTCAAATATCCGCTGCAAATCCTCTTCGGGAATGCCTGGGCCTTCATCCTGCACCTGGATGCGGACGCCTTCCTGACTGTAAAGGGTGGTAATGCTTACATTAGTGTCTTTGGGTGAGTATTTTATAGCATTGTCCGTCAGATTGAGGATCAAATGATAGAGGCGGGTTTCGTCTCCCTGGATGCGGTAGGGTGTGCCCCGCCGGGTGACGTGCAGTTTGATCGCTTTGTGCAATGCAGAACCGGTGACATCGCGGGTAACGTGATTGACGATATCTTCCAGGTCGCAAGCCTGCTTCTCCAGAATGATGGCGTCATCCTGGGAGACCGTTTCCAACAATTGATTGATCATGCTTAACATGCGGTCGGTGGATTGGTCTACTTCGTTCAGGTAGCGCTCACCCCGTTCATCCAGTTCTGTGACCCGCCGCAGTAAAGCGGCCCAGCCGATGATGGCTGTGAGGGGGTTTTTGAGATCGTGGGAGAGCATGTGCATAAATTCAGAACGGTCTTTTTCTAATTGCTTGACATAAGTGATGTCTTGCATGATGATGATGGTGCCTACGTCGTCAACGTGTTCAGTGGTAGCCAGGTAGGTTTCGTTGCCAATGGTTACTTCGGTGGTGCGGCCTACGCTGCGGCTGATGGCGTCGAACAATTGGGACATGCTGATATTGAGGAGGCGTTTGGCGGCGTCGTTGCTGACGAGCATCTGGCCGGATTCATCGAGGATGATGAGGGGTTCGTGGAGGGTGTGGGCGGTGGCTTGGATGGCGGCGCGCTGCTGTTCTGATTCGGCAAAGAGGCGGGCGTTTTCTACGGCCGTGGCAATGGGATGAGCAAACGCTTCCAGACGACTGACGTCATCATCTGTAAAAGAGCCATCTGCCTTGTTGTACAGGCTGAGAACGCCGACAAC
>JAJRTP010000733.1 GCA_024278255.1 Chloroflexota bacterium
ACCAGCCCCAGTTTGAGTTCGTATTGGGCGCTGGCTCCCTGCGTTACCTCGCCCATGATACCCCGCTCGACCAGGCGCTGTAAAGCGGCCGTTACCTCCGACGGGGTGGCGTGGATGTTGTATTTGCCCAGAAATTCCAGAAAATCCTCCGGGTGGAAGGCCAGATCGCTGTCCATGTGGGCTACGGCCGTCAACAAAGCCCGCTCCGTCGGCGTAGAACGCTGCCACAAATAGGCAAAATGCACTTCCCCCAGACTCAGCATCTCATCCAGCCCGTCATTCACATCCGAGATAGTCACATACCCTTTGCCCCGTTCATTGGCCTGTTTGACCAGCGTGTAACACACTAACTGCACAAAATAAGGATGTCCGGTCGTCACCCGCAATATTTTGTCCAGGGCCAGATCATCGTACACCAGATTGGGGGCGACCGGCTCCGTAATCAGGCGCACGGCCGCTTCTTCCGTCAGGTAATCAATGCGCTCGTACAGGGCAATGTTAAACAGGACCGACCAGTAATCCGCCCCCATTTCCTCCAGCCGCCGCGTCCCCACAAAGATAAAACTCAACCCCTGACTGTGCTGCATCAGATGGCGCATGAAGTTGAAGAAGGTAGGAGGCAAAATGCCGTCATTGACCAGATGCTCAAATACTTCAAATTCGTCAAAAACCAGGAGCAAGGTGGCGTTGGGCGGCATGAGGGCTTGCGCCTGGGGCAGGAATTGACGCTGGAATGTGTGGGTGGGGTTAGCTTCCCAGATGTCTGGATCAGGCACGTCAATTTCTATGTCGTGTAAGGCCAGAGCGTCGGCGATAAGCCAGGCCAAGTCATGGAAGAGGTTGCCCATCCCGGGCACGACGCCCAATGATTGGCAGTCAATGTAGACCGGCAGGAGATTATCCGGCAGTTGGGTTTCCAGGCGGAGGAGGAGGGAGGTTTTGCCGGTGCGCCGCTGGCCGATGAGGATGAGGACGTTGCGCTGGGACCAGCCTCCGGCGTTGTCGGCGATGAAGTTGAAGAGTTGTTCACGGCCGTAAAACAAATCACTGTGACTGCGCAGCGGTGTTCCCGGCAGGTAGGGATTGGCTACCAGACTGAACTCCCGTTCCGGCTGGAGCAAATGCACCATATCGCCAAAAGCCATTGTGCGCCCCTTGCTGTTGCGGTCATTGTACGTCAGGCGCAGTCCCAGACGGAAGCGGTCGGCTACCTGAGGGGTGATGGTGAAGTTGATGCTGCGACTGTGACCGGGCGGCAGGAAGGGGATGATTTGCGGTTCGCTTTGGATGAGATAGGCGGGATCATCTTCCAATTCAGCCACAATATTTTCGGCAGAGGCACGGCCGTTATTCTTTATTTCCAGCGTCACCTGCGTCTCCTCACTGGAAACAATACGTTTTGTTTTGAGGGAAATGTAAAGTTCGGCCCGGCCCCGCAGTTCTTCCCGTTCGGTACTAATCAAGCCAGACCAACGCTGCAAAAGAGCGGCCGTCAAGGTTTTTTCCAGGCGCGGGGCCAGGATGGGCATGTGGTACTGCAATTCGTTCAGGCGATGGGCTGCTTCATTGAGGTAGACCAGGCGGTCATCCGTTCGTTCTACCCGCTCACTGTCCCGTAAATTGGTCAGGATGGGTAATGCCGCCCCCAGAGCGTCAGGCCATTGGTTACGTTTTTCCAATGTGTCTAGAAGTTGGGCCATTTGGGGTTGCAGTAAGCCTAATTCTGTTACAGTGGGGGCTTCCAACAACGATTGGCCGGTGTTGAAAACCATTTGCCATTGTTCCGTATCTTGCCAAAGAGGGCGTTCCCGGCTGATCTTGCGGAGGGCGCTGGTGAGGATGGGCAGACCCACATACGGCCGTTCTGAGAGCAAATACAAACCATCGGCCAGATTGCTGATCAGCGTATCCCCTTTTTGCCGGGCTACATTGGCCAGGTTGAGCAGAAAATCGGCGGAACCGCGGGTGCTGGCATATTTTTGCGCCAGTAAAGGCAGTGTCTGATTGGGTTGGCTGCGCAGTTGGTTGTAAAAGGCGCGGGCGCGCATCGCCGGCAACTGTGTTTGCCGGAAAACCAGGGTCAGTCCCACCACGCCAGCCAGAACCATCAGGCCAAAGACAACGGGGTGCAAGCCAAAGAAGGTGATGGGGCTGATGGGAGGCGGTCCGGCCGGCGGTGTAATTACCCCTTGATGAGTGCCGTCATCGAAGAAGAAGCGGTAAGGCACGGCCGTATTCTCTCCCGGTAATTCTTCCACTAGCCAGATGAGACGGCCGTTGCCGCTGGCCGCCCATTCTTCCCCTTGATTGATCCATTCGCCGGTGGCCGGATTTTGTGTTTCCAGCTGCACCATCACATTATCCGACTCCACGTCCGCCACGGTTACGCTGATGCCATACTGACCTTCGACAACTTCGGTTGTGGGATTTGTCAACAAGGGAGGCCGGTTTTCCTGAGCGCTGAAAGCCTGGATTTCGCCGTTCTCTGTAGCCACCAACCGATCGGCCGGTTGATTAGCCTTGTGGCGCAAGGCGCCCAGAGCCATGATGCTGCCGGCCAGGGGAATTTCATCCAGCAGTTCTGTCTGGTAGGAGAAGAGGCGCACCAGGCCGGCATTGTTATCATTGCTGCCCACCACGATTTCCGGCAGAGCATCTCCATCCAGATCGCCCCAGTAGAGGCTGCTGATAGCTTCCAGGCCGTCTAACTGCCAGTTTATTTCCGGCTGGTTTTCCGTAACTGTCAGGCGCAGCAGACTGCCTTTATCCGTGCCGGACAGGAAAGAATCGGCGGTGATTTCAGTCAGCGTTTCACTGGCAATATCGTTGGCTGGTATGACTGCTGTGGTCTGGCCCGGCAGGCGGAGTGTCCAGTCTGGCAGTTGGCCGTCTTGCCAGTTGACGCTGTGAATCTGATCGGCCAGGAACAGGATGATATTGGTGGCAAATGGCTGGCCGGACTGGGCCAGAGGGAACATGATTTGAATCGGATCGCTGTATTGGGCCACGGCCGTTGCTTCAGTTTCCGGATCGGCCAGGTTGAAGAGGGTCTTATCGCTGGCGGCGAGGATTTGCGATTGTTTGGTTTGCTGATCTGTTAAGGCCAACAATTGGTTAACCGGAGCCGCGTCGTCGGCGGTCAGAAAAAGAGAGCGTTCTTGCAGCAGTTCGCCAGTGGTGGAAAAGGTCAGAACGTCGCCGCTGTCAGTACCCACGATTATTTCCGGGTTTGCCTGGCCGCCAGGGTTTTGCAGTGTCAGGCTGGTGATGCCGGTGACCAAAGGGTGTTCCCAGATGCGTTCGCCATTGGCCGAGCGCAGTTCAATCCAGCTTTGCGGGGCCGGCCCTTCCGGGTTGGCCGCACCAAGGTTCTTTCGGGCCACGACGATGCGGGGATCGCCATCTGGCTGGGCATCGAAAACGGCGAGATGCGTGATTTCGCCGCCGGGGGCCACTTTCCACTCTGCTTCACTACCTTCCTTCAGGTAATGGAGACGGCCGTCACGGGCGCCAACCAGCAGTTCATCTTCGCCATCTCGATCCAGGTCTACGATGAGGAAAGCGCTGGGGGCGGCGTTGAGAGGGTAAGTCCAGTTGGGGGCAATCTGGCTGGCGCCGGCGCCGATGCCTTGCAAGACCACATTGGCAAAGCGTGCCAGGAGCAGTTCGCTGTTTTCGTCCCGGTTGATGTCCAGCAGTTGGGTCAGGCTGCTGGTGTCGGCCGCTTCCAGCAGTTCCAGAATGCGGCCCCGGCCGTTCAGTAGCAGTACGTCGTTGGACAGGCCGGAATCGGGCGGCGCTGCCAACACGGCCGCCAGGGCGGGCAGGTTATCGCCGGCTGCAAAATCGGCGGGGGATAGGTTCAGGATGGCCCGTTCACCCAGCGGGTCCAGATGACGGGTCCAGAAGCGGCGTCCGGTGGCGGAGTAAGCCATGATGCTGCCGGAATCGGTACCGGCCAGCAGGGCTATTCCTTCGGGCAAATGGGCTGCGGCCAGGGTGGTGATGGGCACGTTCAGGGTGCGG